>NZ_JBQSXN010000082.1:0-13926 GCF_052378235.1 Psychrobacter sp. AOP3-A1-26 | reverse complement strand
ACATTAATGTTTTATATAGAATTTCAGAAAACACGTAAATTTTAAAAGCAGCGCTATATTTATGGGGGTAAAAACCAGATATAACAACGGCATACCATTAATAGAGCATTCACCTTTTATAGTATTCATTAGCGTTACACTTGGTGTGTTAATCTAAGAAAAAACTGAAGAGATATCGATGCTAGCAAATGCTAATAACCCGCAACCAAAGAACAAGCCAAATTTCTTAAGCCGTATAATAAGTGTACTAATAAGGGCTGCGGTACTACTGCTGCTATTGTTCATATTTGATAAGCTATTACCTAGCATCAGCCAACAAACACAGTCGTTTGTGATGGCTAAGTGGCAGCAGCTTAGTCTATTGCAGCAAGAGCTACCAACAGAAGATAGCTTGCCCAGTCCGCTACCGAAGCAGCATCTGACTGATACTTGGGGCGGAGCGCGTAGCCAAGGTCGCACGCATGAAGGTATTGATATTTTTGCGCCGCGAGGCACACCGATACAAGCAACCACCCAAGGTATCGTTAGTAAAGTTGGTGAGAATACGTTAGGTGGACGCGTGGTGATGATCGTTGGACCAGGCGGTGCAGGACATTATTATGCACATCTAGAAGATTATGCCGATATTGCTCCCAATGATTGGGTCAATGCGGGCGATATCGTTGGTTACGTCGGCGACAGCGGCAATGCTAAAGGCACACCAACCCACGTCCATTACGGAATTTATATTAATGGCAGCGCGGTTAACCCCTATCCTTTATTACGAAAACCTGAAAGCTAGCTTTTGGGCTTCTAAAAGCTTAAACCTCTAATAAAAAGTTTAATGGCCCATCGTTAACACTCATTACTTGCATATCAGCACCGAACTGACCGGTAGCCACATTGGGATGCTGGGTATGTGCATAAGCAATTAACTGCTCAAACAATACTTGTGCAGCATCGGGTGCCATCGCACCGCCAAAATCAGGACGACGACCTTTATCGGTTTTTGCCATCAAGGTAAATTGCGATACCAATAATAACCCGCCTGCCACTTGCTGCACATTTTTATCCAATTTACCGACCTTAGCAGGATCCTCCTGATTTTCAAAAATACGATAGGTAAGGATTTTATCGATCATGCGCTGGGCACTTTGTAGCGTATCGTCGGGCCCTAGTCCAATATAGGCCAATACGCCCTGCTCAATAGCGCCGACACAATGCTTGTCAACAGTGACACTAGCGTGATGCACGCGTTGTATAAGTGCTCTCATTTACCGACTCCTTACAGATTATGGTCATACAATAATATGCGGTCCATGATAAAATACCGCCAATCATTAACCTATTTTTGCTCTCACTTTTTCCATCTTTGTCGCTGTTTTATTCATTTTTTTATATTCACATTCTCATCTTGGTAGCCTTGTTATGAATTTATTTACCACCCTTCAACAGTTTGTTCCGCAGCAGCAATTAAGTAAAGTCGCTGGGCGTTTGGCTGCCAGCCGTCATCCTTACGTCAAACGTACTTTTATTCGCAGTTTTGCTAAGGCTTACAACGTCAGCTTGGATGAATACGAGCGCCAAAGCTTCAACGCTTACGAAAGCTTCAACGACTTTTTTACCCGCGAACTAAAAGACGATGCTCGTACCATTGATAACAGCGCCAACGGTATTGTCAGCCCTGCAGATGGTATTATCTCGCAACTAGGGCAAATCCACGACCACAAACTGCTCCAAGCCAAAGGGCGTCATTACGACATCGGACAGTTACTTGCGGATAGCGAAGATGGGCATTATTTTGCGGATGGAAGCTTTGCCACAGTTTATCTTGCGCCCAGTAATTATCACCGTGTCCATATGCCATTCGCAGGCACGTTGACCAAAACTCGCTATGTGCCTGGCACGCTATTTTCGGTAAATAATACCACAGCGGCTAACGTGCCTGATTTGTTTGCCCGTAATGAGCGCTTGGTCTGTTTGTTTGATACAGAGTATGGCAAAGCGGCAGTGGTGATGGTTGGCGCGATGATTGTTGCTGGTATCGAAACGGTGGCGACCGGTAAGATTATCCGTACTGACGATATCCAAGAAGCAGAACATAGTATGAGCTTTGAAAAAGGCGATGAACTTGGACGTTTTTATTTAGGCTCGACCGCTATTGTCGTGCTGCCAAAAGCGGCGAAAGCCGACTGGCAAGACAGCATGCAAGCCAATAGTATGGTAAAAATGGGACAGCTATTGGGTGCGACTAATAATAAATAAGCCCGCTGTTTAAAGTCGAAAATATACGCCCAGTTAAGTATTAATCATTATGCTTAACTGGGCTTTTTAAACTAATATCGAAAATGCTTGTGGATAGGATAAGCAAACAAGATGTTTTCTTCCTGTGTACCACGCCCGATGTTATGAATAATCAGCGGTGTGCCATCATCAGCGGCTTTATTGGAGACGATACCCATGTGCGGCAAATTACCTTCTGGTAGTCGCCACGTCACCACATCGCCTGCTTGAAAGCTGTCCTTATCAGTAATCGATAATGTTTGCCCATGACGTGTAAAAAATACTTCAAGATTGGGCACACGGCGGTGATCAATATTTTTATCGGTTGATTTCAGGCCCCAATTTTTTGGGTAATCGGACCAATTTGATTTCATGTCGTGATTGACCAGTTGCTGCAAATCAATATTTTGCAGGCGATAAGCACGTACGACGACATCGGTACAGACGCCAGTATCTATTGGTACATCGCCACGGGGGAAGTCCAGCTTACGATAAGTAGGATCATAGCTGGTGGTCACGCCAATTTGCTTTTTGGCATCGTGCACCAATTTGCTACCATCACTGACAGGATCAGCAGCTTGTGCTAATTGTGCCACGCCTAATACACTGATAAAGGCGAGCGATTGACATAGTGTTTTATAAGCGACAGATATTCTCATATTTTGATCCCAAATTTTTTGACCTCACTATAGATGCTTTAGCACATGAAAATAATGGGTGATTTGTAAACAGCTAAAAGCTATAAAGTGATTTTTATTTATTTAGGCATCAATCAACCAGCCTTGCTGGGTTGCATAGTCAATCTGTTTTGATAGCCAAACATGGATGGTAGGAAAGCTGTCTTTAATAAACTCCAGCACACGGATCACTTGCGAGCGTGTCACATCATGTTCAGACCATGTTTTCCCGCCCGTATTTAGATTTAACAAAAATGGTAAAATTCGATCAACTACTCTCAGCAGTTCAGCCTCTTTACTGCTGCCCGTTTCTTGCGCTTCCCAAACCTCACTTAAGTTATTGATACCATTGCCGCGCTCGGCTTGCAGTCGAGCGATGCCCTCGCGTTCTTCAGCATGAGCGTCATCTCGACTATTGGCAAACAAAAACGTATCCCCCGCATCAACTTCACCTAAGTCATGTATCAGTGCCATCTTCAATAGTTGCTCATAATTAACATCCAGCTCAAACTGTTCAGCGATTGACCAGCAGGCCATTGCCAAATGCCACGAATGCTCAGCGGAGTTCTCCAACCGAGTAGTGCCCGTCACATAACTGCGGCGATTGACTCGTTTGAGGGCGTCGAGCTCTAATAAAAAATGGGTCACATCATCTATATCAATAGTTGATGTAGGATTTGGGTTGATTAATGACGCGTGACTGGTTAAAGACATATTGTTCTCTGATTTGGTCTGCAAGTTTATAGCGCTTTATCTTATCTTTACGCGCAAGTGATCATGATATATTTTATCAGTGTACGAGCAGCCGATGGCAGAATTTAACACAGACGCTTTTTTTAATTATTATCACAGCTAAAAAAATAGCGCCTATTTTATTAAGCACTATCTCTTTTAAGCTTATTGAAAAACGACTACTTAATTAAATTACTAATGGTTTTAAAAGCAGGATCTTTGCTGCTACGACATAGCTCAAACAGGATAGTTTCAACCGTGGTAATAACTCCGCCTGCGCGGCGAATACGGCGAATGGCTTGTTTTTTATCATAAGGAAAGCGCGAACCGACGGCATCGCCAATAATGACGGGCTGCATACCATTATCAAGCAAATCAAGCGCCGTTTGTAGTACGCAAACATGCGCCTCCACACCAAACAATAAAACAATGCTTCTATTTTGCTGAGCAAGATGGTTCCATGAATCGTCATTATCACAAGCACTAAACGTGACTTTCTCGAAGCCTTTGGCGTTCTCATCTTCTAATATTTCACGTATCTCAGGCAAGGTATCGCCCAGACCTTTTTTATATTGCTCATTGAGCATGATAGGCACACCAAGTGCTTGCAGACCTTTGATAAGCGTCACTGTTTTTTTTAAAATATTCTCATGGTCATAGATATGCGGCGTTAGGCGCTCTTGGATATCGATAACCATTGCTTGGGTATTTTCTCGGGCGATTCGATAGGTACGATCAGTAATCATAGTAGACATGGCACACTCCTTGTACGGCTGACTTTATTGTTAAAGGCTACTTTAGTTTTATCATAGATATTGTCGTTATTAGCCTTACACTCATTTAGTCACAGTTTACTGAGCCCGTCAATGGAGATAGTCTTTAATAATGATTAATAACGTCTGTTTTTAATTAATCAAAGCAAAAGCCCCTAATCATCATGACTAGGGGCTTTTATTAATACTGTAAGACTAAAGATTTACTAAGACGCTACACACGCTCAATCACGGTAGCAATACCTTGGCCAAGACCAATACACATGGTCGCTAGACCGATTTCAGTATCTGATTGCTCCATGGCATTTAGCAAAGTAACGGTGATACGCGCACCAGAACAGCCTAGTGGATGACCCAAAGCAATCGCGCCACCGTTGATGTTGACGATGTCTTGCTTATCGGTCAAGTTCATGGCTTTAAGTACTGATAAGCTTTGCGCGGCAAAGGCTTCGTTTAGCTCGATGGTTTGCATATCATCGATGCTCATGCCAGCACGCTTAAGTGCTTTTTGCGTCGCAGGAACAGGACCATAACCCATGATAGCGGCGTCACAACCAGCAACAGCCATGCTGCGAATACGAGCACGAGGCTTAAGACCTAAGTCCTTGGCTTTTTGCGCGCTCATAACCAGCATCGCTGATGCACCATCAGACAGTGCAGATGAGGTTGCAGCCGTTACCGTACCGCCTACTGGATCAAAGGCTGGGCGTAGCTTTTGCATTTGCTCCATCGTCGCATCTGGACTAATCACTTCATCGACAGTACATAGTTGCAAGCGACCTGCGGCATCATGACCTTCGATACCGATGATTTCATTGTCAAAACGACCTTCAGTGGTGGCAGCCCATGCACGGCGATGTGACTCAAGACCAAAGGCGTCTTGCTCTTCGCGGCTGATGTTATTCATACGACCCAGCATTTCAGCAGTCAAGCCCATCATGTTTGAGGCTTTTGCATAATGCTTTGATGCTTCTGGGTTAAGATCAACACCATGCATCATGCCAACGTGACCCATGTGCTCAACACCACCGATGATGAACACTTCACCTTGATTGGTCATGATTTGGGCAGCGGCAGTATGTAGCGCCTGCATAGATGAGCCGCATAAACGGTTAACGGTTTGACCACCAGCGGTCTTAGGGATATCAGCAAGTAAACCGATGTTTCGACCGATGTTCAAGCCTTGCTCTAAGGTTTGGTTGACACAGCCCCAGATGATGTCTTCTACGTCACGTGGGTCAAAGTCGTTGCGCTCAACCAATGCACGTACCAATTCAGCAGACATGCTATCAGCGCGAACATGACGGAACATACCGTTTTTAGATTTTCCCATCGCTGAGCGTACGCCATCCACGATGACCACGTCTTTTGGACTTAAAGTTGTCATACTATCTTCCTTTTCAATTTTTATTGTCAGTGTAGTCAGTGCATTTCAATGCTATTACCTCGTCAATCTTGCTTAAAGTACAATACGTACATCTACGCTCGATTTCCTTGTATTAGCCCTAAATGAAACTGACTATAATCGTACGTCTGCTATTAAAGATTTGTTATTGAAGAACAGTGCCATTAAATATAAATACTTTAATTGCTATCACTCTCAACAGCAAACGTACTGCACTTCATCCTAGTAATGACTGCCCATTACGCTGTTGCGTAAAAGGTCTCGCCTGCTGCTGCCATATCGCGAATCTTCTGCGGGGCTTCATAGGCTTTGCCAAGGTGCGCGTATTTTTCACATAATGCCAAGTAGTTATCTAGACCCATTTGGTCGATATAACGGCAAGGACCACCGCGGAATGGTGGGAAACCAACGCCCATAATCATCGCCATATCCGCCTCAGATGGCGTGCTGACGATGTTGTCTTCTAGGCAACGTACCGTTTCATTACAGAAAGCCAGCATGGTACGATCGATGATTGCTTGATCATCAAATTCTTGCTTGTCGCTATCTGTAGTGGCTTTCAATAGCTCATAAGTGGCTTCATCAGCAACTTTCTTAGGCTTACCGCGCTTGTCTGTTTCGTACTTATAGAACCCAACGCCGTTTTTCTGACCTAGGCGCTCGTTCTCATATAAATGCTCAATCGCACCTTTATAGTCAGGCTTCATACGGTCAGGGAAACCTTCAGCCATGACTTCTGCACCATGAACGCCCGTATCTAGACCAACGACGTCGATGAGATAAGCAGGACCCATTGGCCAGCCGAATTTCTCCATGACTTTATCGACATGGACGAAATCAGCGCCTTCTTTTAATAACAAGTCAAAAGCACCAAAGTATGGGAACAACACACGGTTTACTAAGAAACCTGGGCAGTCGTTAACGACAACGGGCACTTTACCCATTTTAGAGGCTAGTGCAACCGTGGTCGCAATCGCTTCGTCTGATGATTTTTCACCGCGGATAACTTCTACTAATGGCATACGGTGTACTGGGTTAAAGAAGTGCATACCGACGAAGTTTTCTGGACGCTCAAGTGCTTCTGCTAAATAAGTAATAGAAATCGTTGAGGTGTTTGACGCTAGGATACAATCGTCTTTGACCAAGCCTTCTACTTCTTTTAGTACCGAACGCTTGACGTTTGGATTTTCTACTACGGCTTCGATGACGATATCTGTTTCAGAAAAGTCACCATAGTTAAGCGTTGGACGGATACGGCTTAAAGTCTCACCCATTTTTGCTGGGGTCATTTTTTTACGTTCGACCATTTTGCTTAATAGCTTGCTGGCTTCGCCCATACCAAGTTCTAATTGCTCAGACTTGATGTCTTTCATAATGATTGGCAAGCCTTTGCTGGCTGCTTGATAAGCAATGCCGCCACCCATGATACCAGCGCCCAATACCGCCGCTTCATTGATTTCATGTGCTTTTTTGCTGTGTTGCTTGGCTAGCTTTTTAACCAACTGATCGCTTAAGAATAAACCAACCAAGCTTTCTGCTTGTGGGGTTTTCGCAGCTTTAGCGAAACCAGCCGCTTCTACCTCGATTGCTTTGTCACGTGGCAGGTTAACGTGTTTTTCGATAGCAGCGATAGCAAGTGCTGGCGCAGGATATTGCTTCGGATTGGCTTTGGCAAAGATCATACCTTTTGCACTGTTAAATGCCATCGCTTGCTCAAGCTGATTTAATTTAACTGGATTCAGCTTCTCTTCACGCTTCGCTTGCCAATCAAGCTCACCTGAGATACATTTTTTGACCAAATCAATGGCAGCATCTTGCAAATCATCAGCAGCAACGGTCGCATCGACCAAGCCTAATTTCAATGCATCGAGCGGTTTTTTTGGCTTACCCGTCGCTATAAGTTCAAGGGCATTGTCAATACCGATAACACGGGTACTACGCACTGTACCGCCAAAACCTGGGAAGATACCCAGTTGAGTTTCTGGTAGACCGATGATGGCTTTGTCGCTCATGACACGGTATTCACAAACCAAAGTCATCTCACAACCACCGCCAAGCGCCGCGCCATTGATGGCCGCTACTTTCGGGAAAGGCAGATCTTCAAAACGGTTAAAAGCGTCATTGATACCGACGACCCAGTCTTTAATCTCACTTTCTGGCTTCTTAAAAGAAGCTACAAATTCTGTAATGTCCGCACCAGCGATAAACACGCCTTTACTTGAAGTGACAATTAAGCCCTTAACGTCATCAGCTTTTTCTAAGGCACTAACCGCTTCGCCAAATTGCTTATTGGTCTCAGCATCAAACTTATTCACGCTCTCATTTTCGGCGTTGTATTGCATGTTGGCGATGCCATCCTCTAGCATTGTCACCGTAATGCGATTTCCTTGGTATACCATTTGAAACTCCTTGCTATATAACGAAAGCTACGTTTTAGAATTAAAAGAAAAGCTTTAACTCTAAAGTGCCTAGCCAGTTATTGTTAGTAAAACGAGTAATAACACCGCCAATATACTACCTTATAAAGTCAGTATAGATTGAGCAGTGAAGAGGTTTTTATTATCCAGCGTTCATATTTATATATTCACGTTCTATGCTCAATATTACCGCATTAGCACAAATAAATAGGACGCTTTATTTATATACTGTTGTTTCAGTTACTGATAGTTATACTGATACTGATACTGTTACTGTTACTTGAGTCAAAACCTTGAATCAGAATCGGTGTTGTATGAATTTTTCGCTTAGACAATCCGTACGAAAAGTCATTTTTTTAGCACCAAATCATTTTCACGCCAATTAGTGTAGGGGATTATGCCCCCGACTGTCACAAGCTAATACCATACTCGCAAGTCACTCTTAAATCAGCAGCAGCCCTTTACCTTGTTACTCAGGTACTTTAGGTGACTGCCTGCATACTCAATTTATAATCTGTAAATCAGCGACTTAAAGACGTCGGTTAGCCATCATCAATCTCTTAACGCTCCACCTTATCAAAACATATTCGGCCCCTAAGTTAAATCGCCAATACGTAACGAGGGCTTGTTACATTATTTCGTGCTGCGTTTAACAGGAAACTTCTGATTTTTAACATCAAGCTTTAAAAAATTGGCCATTAACGATACGGGCGGCATAAGCAACATAACCTATCATGCTACACTAACGATATTTTATTATTCACCTAATAGATGGTTGAGTTATGACTGTTTCCTCTACACCAAGCGTTATGCCTCTTAGCTTTATGTCTTTTGATAGCACCGAGCAGTTTCATCATGCTGTGCGCACGCAATTGGCGCAAGATATTGACGTATTATTTGCTTACGCTGAGCTGCCAAGCCCGCTGATTGATGCCTGCCGCTATGTCATGACTGGACAAGGTAAGTTGGTACGTCCCCTATTAGTAGCTAGTGCCTTTGCTAGTGTGAATGATTATCGTGGTGTTAAAGATAACGATAAAGGCAGCAATAAAGAGACGGATATAAACGATAATTTAGCGTCATTATTGGAGAATGACTCCGATTTTGATATGTATCGTCGTGCGGCGTTGGCGGTGGAGCTACTGCATACCTACTCGTTGGTGCATGATGATTTGCCGTGTATGGATGACGATGAGCTGCGTCGTGGGCAGCCAACCGCCCATATCGTCTTTGACGAATCGACCGCGCTGCTGGCAGGCGATGTACTGCAAACGTTAGCGTTTGAGGTATTAACGGCAGAGATGCCAACCTTTGCACCTTTTGATTCAGCTATCGCCAGCCAACTATTTGCCATCTTTGCGCCGCGAGCAAGGCGTATGGTCTCCGGTCAAATGCTGGATCTTAATGCCGAAGCCAGTAATAGCATCACGCAAGCCAATTTAGAAGCCATCCACCGTGATAAAACCGGTGCATTGATTGAGGCGGCGATGCTGATGGGTGGTATTTGTGCTGGTGCTACCGCTCCGCAGCGTATGGCGCTACAAGATTGCGCCCAGAATATCGGTCTTGCCTTTCAAGTACAGGACGATATCTTAGATGTCACCACTAGCACAGATGCGCTAGGCAAGCCTGCGGGCAGCGATGAAAAATTAGACAAATCTACCTATGTGAAATTAATGGGCGTTAATGAGGCGACTAACTACGCGCAATCGCTATTCAATGACGGACGCGCAGCAATCAGTCGTGAGCTTGGCGATAACCCAGACAGCGACGCGCTATTGGCACTGATTGAATGGCTATGGTCGCGGAAGAAATAATATAGTCGACGCAATGTAGAAACGATATAGCGTGACTGGGATGCTGGCTCTTAGAACATAGGTTTTGTAGCCCCTGTCGGCGTAGCGGCGTAGGCACAGCAAGCCAGAAAAATTTATACCAGTCACGCACCATAAACCATGTATATGTTTTATTTAATCAACAAAAATAGCAAAGAGTGGTCAACATGGACAGAACCCCTACTCCGCGTATTTACCTCGGCACTGGCGGTTACAGCGATACCGACTTATTGGGCACGCTGTATCCCACTGGCACCAAAAAGACGGATTTTTTACGCGAGTACGCCAAACAATACGGTGCGGTAGAAATCAATAGCAGCTTCTATGCGCCCATCGGACAAAAAGCCTTTGCAGGTATGGTCAATAAGGCCTATGTGCAAGCAGACAGTGAGTTGAAGTTCGCGGTTAAGCTGCATCAAGACTTTACTCATGCACGTAAAGGCACTGCCGAACACGCCCAAGCATTTCTCACCGCCCTCACGCCACTTATCGAAGCTGATTGTCTAGCGCCACTATTATTACAATTCCCACACGGCTTTGATCGTACCCGCGAGCATCGTCTCTATCTTGCCAATCTGGTCAGTTGGTTTAAAGATTATCCATTAGCGATTGAGTTTCGACACAATGCTTGGCACACACCGCAAGTGGTTGATAGCTTTATCGAGCAAGGTCTAATTTGGTGCAGCGTCGATTATCCTAAAGTCAGCGGTCTACCACCGTCACGGCTGATATTTACCGAGCGCACCGGCTATCTACGGATGCATGGTAACAATCTAAACTGGTGGGATGCCATGAGCGCGGCTGATCGCCATGATTATCGCTATAGCGAAGCTGAGATGCAGGATTGGGCACAAGCGATTGCCAATCAGCGTCAGCATTTTGATACGCTGTATATCTTCTTTCAAAATACCGTCAATGCGCATGCTTATTATAATATTGCGATGTTAAGGGAGGCGTTGACGGCGCATAAATTTAACGTTTTATAAACTCGCAAGTAAAATTTTTGTTGTGGGTTACGGCTTTATTCCAACAAATAGTCGTGCAAAAACACAATATTAAATAATGAAAAATAGATTACAAATTATTCGCGTAGAGTGATTTATCACTTTCAAAGATACTAATAAAAATTTAATTGATATTTGTTTGTCTGTCTCTCTGTTTAACTAGGCTTGAGTTCAGTTTTTTAACAACTTTAAGGCGATATCATGGTGGCTTATATAACAGTAGGTAGTACAACCACTCACGGCGGCAAAGTTATTACGGGTTCACTGCATACGACTCACAATGGCGTTCAAGTATCGCGTAAAGGCGATAAAGTTATTTGCAAGAAATGTAAAAAATTGACGACTATTCTTACAGGTGACCCCTCATTTACTGTTGATGGTGCGCCCATCGCTCGCGGTGGTGATGTCACCAGTTGCGGTGCTAAACTGATTGCAATTCAGCAGTCGTTCTGTGAGTCGGATTTTGAAGTTTTTGGAGTTGAGCAGCCAGCGCCAAGGTTCGAACAACCTGCCCCTTTACAGTTTCCTAAATCAGACACAGATAGTTTGCTAGTCTAAAAGCTTCTGACGAAGAAATTTATGAAGTCGAGATGTCTGATAAGAAGTTAGACGCTTGGCGCGAGGATGCTGTTGCAGAAGGTTTAGAAAATGGATTACTTGTCAAAAGCGTGTCTGGAAAACTGCTAGGTGTTGGCGAATATTATAGAGCAAATGGCAACTATAAAATGGCGTATCAACTAACTAAAACACCAGTAACTGATTATATTACAACAACGCCACTTGCTAGTGAGGCAGGAAAAATTGGCAAAATAGTGGATAAAACAGGTAAAATTCAGGATGGAATTAATATTATTTCTGAAATTGGACCTATTAAAGCTGATTTGGGTAAAATTGGTGTAGATGATTGGCTTGGTAGTGGAAATGAAGGTATAAAATTAAGTGAGCTCGACAAAATATATGAAAAAACATTCGTTAAGTTGTTTGGAAAAGATATGAAATATCCTAATAATATTTTAACGGAATCAGAATACATCAAGTTAGAGACATCTTATCAAAATAGTTTAAGTGCTGAACAGAAAAAAGCAGATGCTATCTATCATCCGTCTTCAGCTCATAAGAACATTGAAGCAATTGATGAAAAAGCTAGAAAAAGTATTGTTTCATTTGTTGAAGTAGGTGGTAAGTTGAATAATGACACTATACCAGTTGCCAACAGAGATGAAATTAATAAAGCAATCAAAAATGGTCAGGGCAAAGGGTTAGTTCAAGAGGTTGTCGAAAAAACTCAAGGATTGAAGCAACTGAAAGATTTCTATGATAACTGGTAATGAGACAATCAATTATGAATAAGCTTTTAAGTAGATTTAGTGGTATATATTTCTTTTCAGTTTTAATCAGTCTCGTGAATTATGTAGTATGTAATCTCTATAGAAAGAATGCCTATAATCGTCTTTTAATAGAAGTAGTAGATGTTGCTAAGAGACCATCCCGAATTCTGTGTAACTGCCGTTTAGATTAAATGCCTGCTGATACGTTCATCAAACATAATCATAAAGCGATTAAGAGCAGACGTCCAGTTACGGATAGGCATCGACCACTTTTTGGATGCCTGCTGTGTTGCTAGATATACCACTTTAAACGCTGCCTGATCAGACGGGAACACCTTACGCTTATTCACCGCTGTCCGAATCACACTGTTCAGTGATTCTATCGCATTAGTAGTATAAATCGCTTTTCTGATGTCTTTAGGGTACTCGAAGAATACCGTTAAGCCCTCCCAGTTATTACGCCAAGACTTGACCACGTGCGGGTACTCTTTGCCCCAAGTCTCATCAAAGTGCTCAAGGTTAGCCTCTGCTATCTCAAGCGTATCAGCGCCGTAGATGGCCTTTAAATCAGCGGCTACTGCCTTTTTGTCCGTCCAGGGTACAAACTTCATTGAGTAGCGCACCATATGCACGATACACAGCTGAACCTGAGCATTGGGATAAACCGTATTGATGGCATCAGGAAAGCCCTTTAAACCATCGACACAGGCAATGAGTATATCTTGCACCCCGCGGTTTTGTAGTTCAGTGAGAACGCCTAGCCAGAACTTGGCGCCTTCATTCTCTGAGAGCCACATACCAAGCAGCTCTTTTTTACCGTTAAGAGCGACACCTAGAGCTAAGTAAATCGCTTTGTTAATGATCTGCTTATCTTGACGTACCTTAACGACAATGCAGTCCAAATAGACAATAGGATAAACACTACTCAATGGCCGGTTCTGCCATGCGATGATGTCCTCTAAGATGTTGTCAGTGACTCTTGAAACTAAGCTGCTTGAGATATCGACGTCGTAAAGCTCTTTGATACTCTCTACAATCTCAGTGGTGGTTTGACCTTTGGCGTAAAGGAATATGATTTTATCATCAAGACCTGAGATACGGGTTTGATGCTTACGCACTAATGCAGGTTCAAAAGCGCCGTCACGGTCTCTTGGGGTGGAGATCTCAAGATCGCCTGTGTCACTTCGGACGGTCTTTTTAGTGTGTCCATTGCGCTTGTTAGGCTTGTCCGCTTTCTCATGCTTGGGGTAGCCTAGATGGTCTTCCATCTCAGCTTCAAGGGCAGTATCGATAAAGGATTGCATGAGCTGCTTTTGGAAGTCTTTGATGTCATCGAAGCTTTTCATGCTACTAGCCATTTGCTCGGCCAGTTTTTTAATGTCAGATTGAGTAGTCATTGCTTATTCTCCTGTTATTGGATTATAAGCAGTTACACAGTTTTTAGGAAAGGCTCGTTGCTAAAACTCAGGACTATGACTTTTTTGTCCCTGAAC
>NZ_JBQSXN010000081.1:0-14059 GCF_052378235.1 Psychrobacter sp. AOP3-A1-26 | reverse complement strand
ATTACAGTATTCGCCCGCTATTAGTACTATTTATGGTAGCGACCGTCGGTAGTGGTGGCTTTGGCTTCGATGAAGTCACCGCTTCTGCTATTTACGGTATTTTTGCTGGTTCATTGTACTTAGCCGCAGTACCGGGCGGTTGGTTGGCGGATAACTGGCTCGGCCAAGAACGCGCTCTTTGGTGGGGCAGCATTATTATTGCCCTCGGTCATTTATGTATTGCGTTGTCGGCAATGTTTGGCATGACGCTATTTTTTGTTGGTTTGATATGTATTGTTTTAGGGTCGGGGTTATTTAAAACCTGTATCTCTGTCATGGTGGGGGCACTGTACACTAAAGGCGACGTGCGCCGTGATGGCGGCTTTACTTTGTTTTATATGGGAATCAATATCGGGGCACTATTAGCGGCGCTGATTGTTGGGGTATTTAAAGAAAAAGGCATGTGGCATGTCGGTTTTGAGGTAGGCGGTCTTGGTATGCTGGCCTCATTGTTGATCTATCGTTTTTCTGCCCAAAAGACCTTAACTCACTATGCACAAGCCAAAAATATTACGCCCGAATGGGAGTACGCCAATGGCCGCTATAAAAACATAGGTCGCTGGGTTATCGGTTTCTTGGCGTTATTGGCAGCGATTGTTGTTTTGGTCGCGAGTGGCATGATACCGTTTAGTCCTGAAATGGTCGCAGAGTATATGACTTATATCATTGCAGCGGTGGTGATAGGCTACTTTGCGATTATGTTTGTCTCGCCACGCTTGGACAAGACAGACAAGCTGCGTTTGCTCACTTGCTTTATTTTAATTATTGGCTCGACGCTATTTTGGTCAAGTTTTGAGCAGCAGCCGACCTCCTTTAACCTATTTGCCGATCGCTATACCGATCTGAATGTCTTAGGCTTTGAGATACCTAGTATCTGGTTCCAATCGTTGAACCCACTGTTTATTTTAATGCTCGCACCTATCGTCAGTATTATTTGGGTCAAACTTGGTAAGCGAGGTATTGAGCCTAGTAGTATGACCAAGTTTGCACTTGGTATGTTAATTACCGCTGCAGGCTTTTCGTTGATGATTTTTGCCTCCAAGAGTATTTTAACCAATGACGGTGGCCTGGCATCTCCATTATGGCTAGTAGGGAGTTTATTACTGTTAACCTTGGGTGAATTGGCACTTAGCCCAGTGGGTTTATCATCGATGACTAAGCTGGCACCAAAAGGTATGCAAGGTCAGATGATGGGTCTATTCTTTGCTTCTGTGGCGATGGGTAATCTGGTTGCTGCATTTTTCGGTGGACACGTTTCAGCGGATAAAATCGAAGGTTTACCAAAATTATTTACAACGATGACCATCTTTTTGGTGGTGACGGCAGTGGTATTATTAATATTGGCAAAACCTATTAATAATATGCTGGTAAAAAGTGAGCAGGCAGATAAGCTTGGTTCATGAATCATCTAGGTTAGAATTTATAAGTTAAAACCCCTTAATTTTAATGAGTAGCATTGCGATAAATGCTAGATGGTAGGGTGGACGAAAAGATGTTTTACTATTATCGGTAGCACATTTTATTGTTTCACTTAGTGAGTTATTTGCCACAAGCTATTGAAAGCCTATTTTCTGCCCAAACATCTAGTAATGTTCTGCTTTATTAAAAGTTAGCCTAAATTATCTAACTATTTCATATAGATTTAATTCTCACGATATTGAACCGTTCATTCATATTTAAATATAACCGTTCAATAACGCGTAAAAATTACTCGCACAAATAAGACGACTAACCATAGTCGCCTCACAGTCGTATTTCTTCAAATCTAATTTTTTAAAATCAATAAGGAAATATTCAATGAATAAACAAACCATCCACGATCGTATCGATAGCCTACGTCAGGAACTGGCGTCACAAGACCTCACGGCTATTATCGTCCCATCGGCGGATCCACATTTATCTGAGTATCTGCCAGAATATTGGCAAGCGCGTTTATGGTTGTCAGGCTTTACAGGCTCAGTTGGTACACTGGTTGTCACCGCTGACTTTGCTGGGTTGTGGACGGACAGTCGCTATTGGGTACACGCTGCCGATCAACTAGAAGGAACGGGCATCAGCTTAGAGAAGCTTGCGCCTGGTCAGCCGAACCATATCGAATGGTTGGCTAAGCATTTGCAAGAAGGTGATAGTGTGGCAGTCGATGGCAATGTGTTGTCTATTGCTGAGCAAGATCGACTGTTAAATGCTTTTGATGCCAATGACATTACCCTCATCACTGAGCGCGATGTGTTGACAGCAATATGGACAGATCGTCCAGCGTTGCCAACTGCTAATTTATATCCGCACGATGCACAGTTTGTCGCCCAATCTGCTACCGAAAAACTTGCTGCAGTGCGTGCTGGTATGGTAGATGCTGGAGCGACACATCACTTGCTTTCAAGCTTAGATGATATTGCATGGTTGACCAATTTGCGCGGTGCTGATGTCAATTATAATCCAATATTTTTGTCGCACATGCTTATCGATGCTGACTCAGATGCTCTAAACAGTGCGACATTGTTTGTCGATAATAATAAGGTTAGTAGCGAGATTGCGCAAAGTTTAAAAGACAGCGGTATTACTCTTGCTGCTTATGACGCTGTACAGGATGCGTTAGCAACATTGACGGCAGAGGATTTATTATTACTAGACCCGAGTAAAGTCGCCGTTGGTACGCTATCTAAAATGGCAGATGGTGTAGGCTTTATCGAGCAGATGGCACCCAGTACTTTGCTCAAGTCGGTTAAATCTGACTCTGATATTGACCATGTACGTGAAGCGATGCGCCAAGATGGGGCGGCATTAGCGGAGTTCTTTGCCGCATTTGAGCAGCGTCTCAATGCAGGTGAGCGTCTAAGTGAGCTAGATGTGGATAGTATGCTGATTGATGTACGTAGTCAGCAGCCGAATTATGTCTCACCAAGCTTTCCAACGATTGCAGGTTTTAATGAAAACGGTGCCTTGCCGCATTACCGGGCAACGCCAGAGAAGTTCAGCTACCTTGATGTGAACGAAGGCGAAGGTGGCTTATTGTTAATCGACTCAGGCGCCCAATATCAAAACGGCACCACTGACATCACCCGCGTGGTCGGCATCGGCCAAGTAAACAGCAATCACAAAAGTGACTTTACCACGGTGCTCAAAGCCCACGTTGCTTTAGCGCGTGCAAGCTTCCCTGATGGTATCGCCTCACCATTGATTGATGCGATTTGCCGTGCGCCATTATGGCAGGCACAGATGGATTATGGTCATGGTACGGGTCATGGTGTTGGTTATTTTCTCAACGTCCATGAAGGCCCACAAGTCATCGCTTATAGTGCCAGTACGCCAAAAGAGCGTGCCATGAAAGAAGGTATGATCTCAAGTAATGAGCCGGGTCTATATCGCGAAGGCAAGTGGGGTATTCGTATTGAAAACTTGATGGTAAATATGCCAGTTAGCAATCCAACTGAGACAGAGTTTGGGAGTTTCTTAAGCTTTGAAACCGTCACTTATTGCCCAATTGATACACGTCTAATTGAACCTGCATTATTGAACCAAGTAGAGATTGATTGGTTGAACGATTATCATCGCCAAGTCTATGCCGAGCTAAAAGACCGCGTTGACGGTGCCGCGCTTGAGTGGTTAACCGAGCGTACGCAAGCAATCTAAAGCGGAAATCTCTACCTATAAACCAGAAATAGCAAAAGCCCCGTTAATCGATTAACGGGGCTTTTGCTATTTAAAGATTGTATTTTAGAGACTAGATTTATTTTTTCGCTACGCTATCATCAGTGACAGCGTTGTCTTCCTCGGTTAAATGCTGAGCCATCTCGGCACGTAGCCAAGACTTTAAGTTTTCTGACATTAGCATCATTTGATCACTTAAGTAGTCATCAATCTGCATTTCTAACTCGCGGATCAATTCTTGATGCGTACTATTCAATTTTGTATCTTTTAAGGCCAAGCTAATCGCTGCACTGGCTTTATCATTAATGGCTTTGATACTGCTATCACTTTTGGCACGCTTGTCAGCTGTATTACGGTTGTCATCAGTACTGCCGTCATCAATGGTATTGGCATACTCACTAATGGTCATATGCGCAGTCGCTATATTTGTAGAGACCTTCTTTTCAACACTATTAATGACACTGCTATTATCACTTACCTTTTCTGTGGCATTTGTATCAATAGCGGTGGCCGACTCAGGGTGGTTCTCTTCCTGCTGTTTTTTAGTGGCCTCTGCTTGCTCATGAAGTCTGGCTTCTTCTTTTGCTTTGGTTTCTTCTTTGCGCTTGGCATCCTCAGCGGCTTGTTTTTCTTCTTCTTCTTCTAAACGCCGCTTTTCTGTAGCCGCCTGTTCTTGGGCTTGTTTGTCGGCAATAGCATTGGCAATTGCTTGTTCAGCCTCATGATTTTCGTAAAGCTCATCGACATGCGTGTCTAGATCATGGGTGTTAAAAACAAAACTTTCAAAAGGTGTATCAGCTTGCAGTAGGGTGGTGATATCTTTCAGCTCTTGGGTGATTGCTGCGCGAATAGGCTCAGGCGCACACGTCCAGCGCTGGTAAAATTGATGTGAAAATGAGTAGCTTGACATGGTATCGTCCATAAATATTCTAAAAATTACCCCTTATCATACGCAAGGTCGATAAGGGGCTGCAAGTGGACAAACGTAGCAAATTTGACACCAAAGTTACAACGACGAACGTTGTGAGCTTTTAGACGTTACTGTTTGACAGGCCAGCGCGCAAATATTAGCGAGCCATTCGTACCGCCAAAGCCAAAGCTATTGGTCACAGCATATTGTAAGTCATCGACTTTGCGTGATTGATTGGCGACATAGTCGAGGTTACAGTTGTCCTCAACATTATCTAGATTAATCGTCGGTGGTACCTGCTGGTGCTGTAGTGAAAGGACGGTAAATATCGCCTCGATACCACCAGCCGCGCCAAGCAAGTGACCGGTCATCGATTTGGTTGAGCTAACCAAGATGCGGTCTTTCACTGGAGCAAACACGGTTTCAATCGCAATCGATTCAGCAACATCACCCGCAGGGGTGCTGGTACCGTGGGCATTGACGTAGCCAACTTTCGATGGCTCAATACCCGCATCGTTTAAGGCGTTTGTCATCGCTCGTGCCGCACCGCTACCATCTTCTGGAGGTGCAGTAATGTGGCTCGCATCGTCACTCATACCAAAGCCAACCAGCTCAGCGAGTATGGTTGCACCGCGTGCTTTGGCATGGCTTAAGCTTTCTAACACCACCACACCCGAACCATCGCCAAGTACAAAACCATCGCGACCTTTATCAAATGGACGCGAGGCTTTGGTTGGCTCATCGTTACGCGTCGATAGGGCATGCATGGCACCGAAACCTGAGATACCAAGCGGGCTTGAGCCTTTTTCACTACCGCCAGCCAGCATCACATCAGCGTCACCATAAGCAATCAAGCGCGCCGCTAACCCCATAGCATGGGTGGCCGTAGTACATGCAGTTGACGTCGCGAGGTTTGGACCTTTTAGCGTATGCTTAATCGCTACCAGACCCGCAGCCATATTGACAATAGAACCTGGAATAATAAAGGGTGAAACTTTTGTAGCGCCTTTTTCTCGCAGCGTATCGCGACTGTTTTCAATGGTTTGGATACCACCAATACCTGAGCCCAAAATAACGCCAAAACGTTCTTGATCCACATTGTGTACAGGAGCATCAGCCGCGCCTATTTCATCGATAAAACCCGCATTTTTTAATGCCATCGAAGAGGCGGCAACCGCATAATGCATAAACTCATCATAGCGGCGGGCGTCTTTGGCATTCATATATTGCTTGGCATCGAAATCTTTGACCACGCCAGCAATTTGCGCACGATAATCAGTGGCATCGAAGTGAGTAATTTTAGCAATACCGCTTTCGCCATTGAGCAGTTTTGTCCATGTGCTTTCGACATCCAGACCAAGCGGGGTAATAGCGCCCATACCAGTCACCACCACACGCATATCATCAGAGCGCTCATAATGTGGGGGCTTCCGGCGTTTTTTTGTCTGTGCTGCGTTAGGAGTATTCATGGTATCGTTCGTAGCTTGGTCGATAAGTGAATCGGTTGGTGAATTGCTGTGTTGGCTCATGCGATATATCCTGTACTTACGAGTCCTAAAAAGAGGGTGATTCATGAGCCATTATAAAACACATAAGTGCACGTGTGTAAACTAAAAATATTAACCCATCAGGCAAAACAAACTTGCCCCAATACCACATCCTTATTTGCCCCTGTTACTGCTGGTAGGTTACCTGTTTCGCCCATCAGCGTTTGTTTTGCTAGCCAAGCAAAGGCAACCGCTTCTACCCAAGTTGGATCAAGCCCTAAGCTTGTGGTGGTTTCTACCCTACAATGGGGCAGATGTGCTTGTAAACGCGTGAGTAAATAATCGTTAAGCGCGCCGCCACCGCAGACATATACCGAACTGTCTTCATTTGCTTTGATAAACAGGTTGATTTGCGCACTGGCACTGATGGCTGTCAGCTCAGTGAGCGTCGCTTGCACATCCGCTGACGAATAGCGCGTATGGGCAGACGCTTGGTCGAATCTTTGTAGCTCATCTTGTAGCCATGCTAAATTAAAGTCTTCACGACCAGTGCTTTTTGGATAAGCTTTAGCAAAAAATGGATGTTCTAAAAGTTGATTAAGTAACGGCTCGACGACCTGCCCAGACTGTGCCCAGGCGCCCCCAGCATCGTATTCCTTATCGGTATGCAGTGTGGTCCATGCATCCAATAACAAATTGGCAGGACCGGTATCATAACCAACGACGCTAGCTGTCTGTTGATAAGTAGGGTGATCGCTATTGTGATTAGTGCTTTGATTGCTACTTTGATTGTTATTATCAGCAGAAAGTGCTGGCAAGACCGCTATATTAGCGATGCCGCCCAAATTGAGTAATACGCGGGTGCTATCAGGCGTCGCAAATAATGCTTGATGGAAAGCTGGAACCAAGGGCGCCCCTTGACCGCCGACCGCCATATCGCGGCGACGAAAGTCACTGACCACACTAATGCCAGTGCGCTCAGCGATAATATTGGCATCGACTAATTGCAGGCTAAAACCCATTTGTGGACGATGACGCACCGTTTGTCCGTGACAGCCAATTGCTAGTACCGCCTCCGCATCAATATCCGCTTGCTGCAATAATGTATTGACCACGTCGCTAGCAAATTCGCCATACTCACGGCTTGCCCAGCCGAACCAGTCTAATTCGCTATTAGGCTCATCAATTTTCGGCATCAAGTCTTTGACACCATTGGGCTGACATAACGCCAATAATACCTCACGCAAACGTGGGGGGAAGTCTTGGCTGTACGTTGCTATTAATTGCATAGGAGCATTGGATACACAACTGGAGTCAGAATCGCTATCAGTAAAGTCAGAAAACTGACAAATTACGGCATCCATACCATCCAAACTGGTCCCTGACATCATACCAATATATAAACCGTCATCGAAGTTTTCAAACACAGTTTGTTCGAGTGCTTCGCTTAGGGCAGCATAATCTAATTCATCGTTATGCTCAGAATTGGCATCTGGATGGGCGGTATTGGTATTAACAGTGGCGGGTATGGGCTTACTCATGGCAATTTACCTTAAAAAACGCTAATATATCTGCCAAATTCTAACATTTTTTATCTGCCATCGAGGTTCTAAAGCTTCTGAAGGTATTAATAATTTGATAAAGACAATAAAGAGAGCGAAATGACCGACCACTCATACACCCTAGAAGAACAGCTTGCCCTTATCCAGCGCGGCACACAAGAAATCCTGTCTGAAGAGGATTTAGTTGCTAAGCTTAAGCTAAACCGTCCACTGCGTATCAAGGCAGGCTTTGATCCTACTGCGCCTGATTTGCATTTAGGGCACACAGTGCTGATTAATAAGCTCAAGCACTTCCAAGATTTAGGTCATGAGATTTATTTTTTAATCGGTGATTATACCGCCAAAATTGGTGATCCTTCTGGCAAGAACAGCACGCGCCCGCCATTGACCGATGAGCAAATCAAAGTCAATGCTCAGACCTATGCCGAGCAAGTTTTTAAAATCCTAGATAAAGAAAAAACCCGCATCGTCTTTAACTCTGAATGGTTTAATGACATGTCAGCAGGCGATATGATTCAGCTGTCTAGCCAGTTGACCGTATCGCGCATGCTGGAGCGCGATGACTTCTCTAAACGCTATGCAGCGCAAACGCCAATCGCTATCCATGAGTTTTTATACCCGTTGGTGCAAGGTTATGATTCTATCGCCTTAGAAGCTGATGTCGAGCTGGGCGGGACTGATCAGACCTTTAATATTTTGATGGGCCGCACCTTGCAAGGTCGTTATGGTCAAGAGCCGCAAGTGTGTATCACGGTGCCTATTTTGGAAGGGCTAGACGGCGTCAATAAAATGTCTAAGTCATTGAATAACTATGTGGGTATTTATGATGCACCAGGTACCATGTATCAAAAAATCCTCTCGATGCCAGATACCTTGATTCGTCGTTATTTTGAGTTTTTAAGCTTTAAGCCGATGGAAGAAGTCGAAACTTTAATGAGTGAGATGGAAAATGGTCGCAATCCACAAGAGATTAAACGTGTCCTTGCCGAAGAGTTGATTGAACGCTTCCACGATGCCGATGCTGCTGCTAATGCGCATAAATCTGCGGGTAACGTACTTGCCGATGGCGAATTACCAGTGGACTTGCCCGAGGTAACGTTAGATTTGGCAGGTGCTGAAGCATTATTTATTACCCAAGTACTAAACCAAGCTGGACTGGCAAAAAATAGCTCGTCTGCTAAAGACATGATTAAGCGTGGCGCGGTAAAAGTAGATGGCGACGTCGTCAATGCTGGCTTTAGCTTAACGGCTGGGCAAACGGTTGTTATCCAAGCAGGTAAAAAGGCTTATGCGAAAGTGACGGTGGGTTAATAATCCCGTACTACTGGTGCTAATTTTTCTTGTTTGCTGTTCGCAGGCGTGACAGAGACTGCGAAAAATTTACTCCAGTAGTACTCGTGTCGGTTTTAAAGTAAATCAACTATGTTTGCTTTTTCTATGTGAATATACTGCGACAGTATTTAGCTCGTATATTTAAGATATACAATAGGATGAAATCATGACAAAAACTATCGTATCCCAAGGTATTTACCGCCATTATAAAGGCAATCTATATCAAGTTTTACACACTGCGCAGCACTCCGAAACTGAAGAAGCGTTAGTCGTTTATCGCTGTCTATACGGTGAGTATGGCGTTTGGGTTCGACCGCTTACAATGTTTGCAGAAACAGTGATGCGTGACGGTAAAGAAGCACCTAGATTTGAGTTGATTAAAGCATTGGCTGACTAATCCTTTCAAGATTCAAAAAGCTTAGATTTTATTACCCAAATAAAAAGCGACCCATTGAGGTCGCTTTTTTTGCCTTAGCACTAACCCTGCAAAAACTCTTTTAATACTTTATAAAACCCAACAGGCTCATCCATCGGTACGGCATGACCTGAGCGAGGTAAGACGATTTCGCTTGCATCGGGTAGCATCTGGGTAATTTTCTGCTGCCATGTCGAATTATATAACTTGGAGCGACCACCGATAAGGTTAACCACTGGAATAGTGACACGGTCTATCGCACCCCGAAAATCATAGGGCAATGCCAAATAGGCTTGTAAGCAGCGCATCTTATGTTGCCAAATCTGATGTTCATAAAACACCAACTTATGATCGTTTTGATGGGTTAGCACCTGTACGATGGCTTTTGAGCGTGGACGATTTACCGACCACAATGAAAACAGGCGTTCGACGTCAGTAACGCGACGTTTAAGCGCAAAAGGCAGATGGGTAAAGCTATCAAGGTCAGCATAAGGCAGCGTCATATCCACTACCTCATGAAAAATATCAAACACTTCTTGCTGGCGCGCGCCAAACAGCCCACCTTGCCAGTCAGACTGATTATGAATAGCAGGACTTTGGTCTATATTTAAATAGCGACTGACTCGTGATATACCATAACGCTCAAAATATGCCCACATCACTTGTGCGCCCATCGAGATAGCGGCAACGGGTAATGTCTCTATATTGCGCGTCAGGCAAACTTGCTCAATCACAACCTGCATATCGTCAGCATACTGGCGTACAAAATCAAACTGGGTCATATTGATATCTTTTGCAGCGCCAAACCCTCTTAAATGCGGCAGATAAAATGCATATTTGCCAGTTAACGGTAAAATAAACGGCAAGAACTCACGCGCATCCATACCATAAGCATGCAATATCATGACAGGCTTGCCATTACCTATGACAGAAACCGGCAGTAGCGTGCCGTCATTTGTAGCGATATTTATTGTGTGTAATTGATACTTAGCGGGTAGGCTCAGGAGTTTGGTTTTCATATGATATTGTCGCTTTATTTTTATTAAGCCATCTTAGTTTTTATCAGAACGTCTTAGCCTAAATGCCTTGTGGTAAAAGTCTTTATCTCACTCATCAAAGACTGCTATATTAAAGCAGTTAAGCTGACCATAGCATAAAATCGGTCTGGCATATATTCAATAGCTAACCCATGTAATCAATAATATAGTAGTCGTATAATAGGTTTGATGTTAATAAGGATGTTAGCTTATGGGCAAGTCCACCTTACCACTACTTGATAGCAGTCTTTATCCACAAATCTGGCAGCAGCAGGCTTTTATAAATCCACAAGCTTTAATTTTGGCGATGCTTACGACAGATACTACACCTGACGCTGCTGCTTTTACGACGCAATTATTAGCAAATGCAACTTATAAAGAATGGATCAATGCCACTGTATTTGGGCGCTACCTTCATCGTAACTTTACGGCGTTTTATCAGCAAACAGAGGACAGCTTTAATCTAGATATGCCGGCGTTATTTCGTCAGGAATTGATGCGTCATGCGCAGTATTTACCACTAGAGCAGGTATTGTTTTTTGTAGGGAGTTTGTCAAAAAGCATTCGGCAAACAAAGGTGTTAATCACTACGGTCAATCCTGCTACTGCCATAATCAACGCTCAAAAGATAAGTAAAAAATCTACAGCAACTCAGCCAATGACCATCATCAATCAGATAACAATCACCGGTCAGCAAGTATTAGGATTTCCCATCAGGCACAATAAACGCACCAGTGACCGTATTCGAAATGAGGTATTGATTTTAGGTTTTCAGGATTTACGCTTGGTAAATGAGAAGAATGTCATCGCCAAAAAAAGAAGCAATATAGAGGGTGCTATATTGCTTCGGACTTACGAGTTACGTTGATAAACTTGAGAATAGATTTAAGCCTTAAGACTCTTGCTTGGCAATCGTCAATCCATTATAAGTTTGTGCAACAGGCATGACTTCCAAGCGATTGACGTTAATATGCGCAGGCGACTCAATCAACCATAATAAGATATCGCCAATATCGTCGCCGGTCATGGTTTTAAAGCCATCATAAACTTTGGCAGCTTTATCATCATCGCCATGATAGCGTACGTTTGAAAACTCAGTCCCCGCAACATTACCCGGTTCAAGGTTGGTCACCCGCACTTGTGTACCAATTAAATCTGCCCGTAAGTTCAAACTGAACTGTTTGACGAATGCTTTGGTCGCGCCATAGACGTTACCACCAAAGTAAGGCCAGCTACCGGCAATCGAACCAACATTGATAATATAGCCGCTATCACGCGCCACCATTGCTGGTAGGACTGCATGAGTCAGCGCCATCAGACCTTTGACATTAGTATCAGTCATACGCATCCAATCATCGAGATCGGCACTCTGTGCAGGCTCTGTACCAAGTGCGAGCCCTGCGTTGTTGACTAATACGTCGATCTGATTAAACTCTTTTGGCAGCTCAGCAATGATTTGCGGAATAGAAGCCGTGTCACTGACATCCATCACAACGGGCAAAAACGACTCGCCGAGGGTTTCTGCTAAAGTATTTAACTTATCGAGGCGTCTGGCACAGCCGATCACGCGGTGTCCTTTTGCAACCAAACGCTCAGCCAACGCTTTACCAAAACCCGCGCTTGCTCCTGTAATCAATACGTTCATTGTTTATCCTTATCGTTGATACCCTATTGTTTTTATCATAATTGTTATGACGACTGCTTAGCTTAAATATTTTGGCTTATCTATTTCAACTTAATAGCTATTATCTCAATCATAATGAGATTGAAAGTTATCTATTTGATAGTTGCTTACCAAATATTTTATCACCAGCATCACCCAGACCTGGGATGATATAGCCGTGCTCATCCAAATGACTGTCGAGCGCTGCGGTATAGATAGTCACGTCAGGATGCGCCTCATTGACCAAACGAACGCCTTCAGGTGCAGCCACTAATACCAAGGCTTTAATATTAGTACAGCCATTTTTCTTTAACATCTCGATAGTCGCAACCATTGAGCCGCCAGTCGCTAGCATTGGGTCAATAATAAGCGCAGGACGTTTGTCCATGTGGCTGACGAATTTTTCAAAGAAAGGTACAGGCTGCAAGGTTTCTTCGTCACGCTGCAAGCCCACCACAGAAATTTTCGCTGTAGGAATCAAATCGAGTACGCCGTCGAGCATACCAATACCCGCACGTAAAATCGGTACAATCGTTGCGGTTTTACCGATAATTTGCTCACCAGTAATTTCACCGCACCAACCCTGCATGGGGAAGGTTTCAATTTCAAAGTCGCGGCTTGCTTCATACGCCATCAAACGTGCAAGCTCTTTGGTCAATGTGCGGAATTTATAAGTACTACAGTCTTTTTCGCGCATAAGACTGAGTTTATGACGGACTAGTGGATGATCGATTACCGTAATCTGTAGGTCGCTATTTAAGTCACTCATAAGAACTCTCTTCGTTTTTGGGCTATGCTTGCGCAATTACTGCGTTCGCCATTAGTATAAAAGATACAAACACTTACCGCACTTTAACCATTTATGTAGCATACAAATAGTAAGCTTAGAGACTCAATAATCAAGCAAGCTAGATACGTTTAACGTGCTCATCTTTCTATTTAAGTCGACTCTTTAGGCTAAGCCTGTTTGACTATATAAAGCCTTTATAAGCGAAGCAGTGTTTAGACCTGCTATGATACCAAAAAAACACCTTTTCTGATGAAGAATATCATGACCAAAACCCCATCGAATACTCACATCAATCAATCAAAACCTGCTAACAATTTTATCTGGTCACAAGATTTAGAGACCGAAACGGCAGATATCGAAACCCACCCTTTTGGCCCTGTATTGCCGCCCGATGCAACAGTAATGATGATGGGTAGCTTTCCGCCCACAGCAGATAAATGGGCAATGAGATTCCATTACCCCAATTTTCAAAATGATATGTGGCGCATTTATGGCCGCGTATTTTTTGACGATGCCGATTATTTTAGAGTAGGGAAGGAAAAGCGCTTCGACCCTGAGCGTATCAGAGATTTTATGTTCGAGCGCGGCATCGCCTCTTGTCCAACAGTAGTACAAGCGATTCGAGAAACGGGAAATGCTTCTGATAAATACCTTACCGTTGTCACTCCTATTGCACTAGATAAGATATTGACGCAAGTTCCAAAGGTTGAAGCCTTATTTACCACGGGTGGCAAAGCAACCGAGGTATTGCTTAATATGCTGGATACGCCACCCGCTAAATCAAAATACCCCAAGACCAATCAACATATCGACTTTCCTTATAAATGCGCCGATAACAGTGTTAAGTCTGAGAGTCATGATTTAACCTTATATAGACTGCCATCTACCTCGCGGGCTTATCCTTTGGCGTTAGATAAAAAGGTTGCGGCTTATAGGGAATTCTTTAAAAAGGTTGGTAAGCTATAATATAGTTGGTCTATAAACAGTTCAGCTATAAAGTTGTCATATATAGCTGAACACTACTATATATAGACCAACCACCATAAACAAAATAGCCAAGATTAAACGGTTAATAGACATTCATAATAAAAGTAAATTATTTTAGCGTTAACTAACTGATAAATAGGGGTTATTAATTTTTTGCTTAGATAATAATAAAAACAGTGCCCAAACCCC
>NZ_JBQSXN010000080.1:0-14279 GCF_052378235.1 Psychrobacter sp. AOP3-A1-26 | reverse complement strand
AGGTTATTATAACCTCTTAGAAGCTGTCCAATTTTATTATGCCACTACAGTCAGCGTATCGATGAGGCACTACATGCGATTGAAGAAGCCAATGGCAATAAGCTAAAAAACGTCTTCCAAGACATTAGCTTCAATACTGACCGACTAGGCAATGAGAAGAAGAAAAACGAGCTACTGCGTCACTTGCTCGAAGACTATGGCAAAGACGTCATGAACCTCAGCCCGTCTCGGGTCGGTAGCTTGGATGTAATTGGTAATGCCTATGAGTTTTTGATTAAGCACTTCGCGGCCGATGCTGGTGCTAGTGCTGGCGAGTTCTATACCCCGCCTGAAGTGTCTACTCTATTAGCAACTATCTTAGAGCCTGCTGAGGGTGATGCCATCTGCGATCCTGCGTGTGGCTCTGGCTCGCTGCTTATCAAATGCGGAGCCATGGCGCGTAAAAACTCTGGCAGCAGAAACTATGAGCTGTTTGGCCAAGAAGCGATTGGTTCGACATGGGCACTGGCAAAGATGAATATGTTTTTGCATGGGGAAGACAATCACCGCATCGAATGGGGCGACACCCTGCGCCATCCGTTGTTGCTCGATGACAAAGGCAATCTATTACGCTTCGATGTGGTCACTGCTAACCCGCCCTTCTCGCTTAGTAAGTGGGGTCATGAAGATGCAACGGATGATCCACACGGTCGCTATCATCGCGGTGTACCACCGAAGACCAAAGGCGACTATGCCTTTATCACCCACATGATTGAGACATTGAAGAATGACACGGGTCGTATGGGTGTGGTCGTACCGCATGGCGTACTATTTCGTGCGTCCAGTGAAGGCAAAATCCGTCAGCAGCTCATCGAAGAGAACCTACTCGATACAGTGATTGGTCTACCAGAAAAGCTATTCTTTGGAACCGGTATTCCAGCGGCTATTCTACTGTTTAAAAAGAATAAGACTGATCCTGTCAGTGGTAAAGTTGATGACTCCGTACTGTTTATCGATGCCAGTAATGAGTTTAAATCAGGTAAAAACCAAAACCAGCTTACCGGTGATAATATCGATAAAATCATCGAAACTTATAAAGCGCGAGAAAGCGTCGATAAATATGCTTATCTAGCGAGCTTTGATGAAATAAAAGAAAATGACTTTAACCTAAATATTCCACGCTATGTCGATACCTTTGAGGAAGAGGCGGAGATTGATTTAGATGCGGTGCGTTCTGAGCGTCTTGAGTTAAAGGCTGAATTGGAAAGTTTAGAGACTGAGATGGCAGGGTTTTTAAAGGAGTTGGGTTATGGTGCCTAATGGGTGGACGAAAACAACTTTTGGAGAACATATAGACCTGTTAAATGGATTTGCATTTAAAAGTGCTCTTTACAGCAATGATGAAAATGATATTAAGCTTCTAAGAGGCGATAATATAGAGCCAAATAAACTACGATGGCGTAATGTGAAACGTTGGTCAAAGGATGATTATGAGTCGCTTGAAAAATATCACTTAAAAGTAAGCGACTTCATAATTGCTATGGATAGAACTTGGATTACGGCAGGCTTGAAAGTTGCTGAAGTAAAGCAAGAAGACTTGCCATGCTTATTAGTTCAGCGTGTTTCGAGAATACGTTCTTTACCTACGTTGTGCCAAGATCTTATAAAGCATCATTTTTCAAGCTTCCGATTTGAACAGTACGTTAAAAGCGTTCAAACTGAAACAGCTGTTCCTCATATTAGTTCAACACAAATTAATGAGTTTAATTTACTTCTACCACCCCTCCCAGAACAACAAAAAATCGCCAAAACTCTATCCACTTGGGATAAAGCGATTAGCGCCACCGAGCGTTTAATTGACAATAGTACGCAGCAGAAAAAAGCCTTGATGCAGCAATTGCTGACGGGTAAAAAGCGTTTGCTTGATGAATCGGGGAAAAGGTTTGAGGGTGAATGGAAATTTTCTAATTTTGAAGATTTATTTAAAGTTGCTAATAATAAGAAAACACAGATTAAATCTAGTGATTATCTAAATGAAGGTGCTTTACCTATCGTAGACCAAGGTAAGCGTTTGGTTTCAGGTTATACCAATAATAATGAAGTGTATTCAGATATACCAGTAATTGTTTTTGGGGATCATACACGTATCATAAAGTGGATTGATTTCGAGTTCGCTCAAGGTGCAGATGGTACACAAGTCCTAAAAAATGCAGAAAGTCTACATGCAAAATTTGCCTATTACATATTATTGAACGCTGATATTCCTAACCTTGGATATAGTAGGCATATGAGAGAGCTGAAAGAAAGGGACTTTAAATATCCTTTAGATAAAACTGAACAACAAAAAATCGCCACCGTATTAACCACTGCCGATAAAGAAATTGAATTGCTTGAGCAGCAATTGACTGATTTGCAGCAAGAGAAAAAGGCGCTGATGCAGGTGTTGTTGACGGGTAAGAAACGGGTACGAGTTGATGGGGAGGTTAAGACATGATTTTGAGTAGGCTGAGTTAAAAGCCCAGCCTACAAACTAAGAATCTAACTTCATTTCTACTAATTCACTATCAACAATAGAACTAAGTCTTTTCAAAGCACTGTCATAGACTTTACTATCCTCTCGTTTATCTACTGCCCACACGATGAGTTGTATAGTATCGTCTACCACTTGATAGACTAAACGATAGCCTGCACGTTTTAACTTAATCTTATAACAATCATTCATTCCGCTTAATTTATTTTTAGGAACTATAGGATTGTAACGAACTTTTTGAAGCTTTTTTTTGAGTTGACTTTGAATACTATGGTCAGTTTTGTCCCATTCTTTCTTCGACTCTGAGGTTAGCATTACCTTAAAAGGCGTAGGCTCGATAACGTCAGACATCCAAGACCTCAAGATTAGGCTTAGGGGTGTCTTTCATACGACTTTTTATTAAACCGGTTAGATCATCATCAGTATCGTTATAAATGCTGAAGTTTTCTGGTAGCTTATCCATAGAGAAGTTAATGCAGAACACCTCTACTTCATCAGCCTCTACTTGAAAGTCATCATCATCAATCGCAAGAATGGCGTCATTAATAAGTGTAGTCATCTCAATGGTGTCTTCAATAGACCAATAATCGCTTGAGAATACTAATTGTAAATCCTTTTGATCACTTAGTAGGACATTAAAGTTAAGGGAATAAGTCGCGTAAATCTGAGCTATTGCAACCTTTAGAATCTTTCTAAAAGTCATTATAGAGACGTCATGTTCTACCAACATATTGGCTGTCATTGCAAAATTATCTTTAATTTTTTGCTGTTCTTCGATTGCATAAAAATCTTCTAAGATATTATAAAATTTCCCTGAATCATCTATATTCATTATACTTTGATGATTATAGATATCTAAGAAGTCATGCTTATCAATATCGCTCACATCGAGTGTTAAGATATTTTCAAGCGCACTTTTAACAAGTGGCCAATCTCCTAACTCATTGGCACAAGCAAATAGAGCATGAGCTAAAATAAAGTGATTACCATGTTTTTTGATGGCATCCTTTACAAGCTCATAGCCTTTTTTTGGCTGATTAATGTACACACGATAGCTCGCATCAAGAGAAATACCTTGAAGGTAATCCTCTTTTTTAAATGCAATAATAGCGTTACGCAACCTTTTTAATTTAAAGGGATTGCTAACTTTTCGATGCTCATTAACTAACATATTATTAATGATATCGATATCTACTTGTGGGTCTGTATTCATCTTTTACACCTACTCAATTTTTAGCATTGTGACCTGACAACTTTATTGAGTCTTTTAGCTCTTCATAGGGGTACAATGTGTATAACATAGTATATTATACAAGAACAGGCATCAATGTACTCTTGTTAATATCTCTCTCTATAAACTGCTTAGTAGTGGATATAGAGAGTCTTAAAGAACACCGTCCCATGACCTGCATATTTCCCCACTTTTAAAGCATTCAGATCTCGAGGCTAATTTTTTAAGTTTTTGCTTTTTAGTTTCTATTAACCTATATTGACACAGCAAAGGCAATCAACTAACCTATACCCAACATAACCGTCACGCTTAGTGCCCTTTGGGTAACGCGCAACCTTGGCGGTTTTTTGTTGCCTTTTTATGACGTCTTTTATGCTAGTATCGGCTACAATCGATAAAAACAAACGCTATGTCTTAAGTGGGCAGATATGACCAATCCCAGCATCAACTTTAAAGAAGAATTTAGCGCCAAAATCCCTGCTCTTACCCTACTAATGAATTTGGGCTATCGCTATCTTTCACCTGAAGAGTGCTTGAAGCTGCGTAATCCTAGAGGCTCTAGAGTACAGACCCCAGCGTACTCAGCAACCAATAGTAGCAATCAAGTCATCCTATTGCCTGTATTACGTGAGTACTTAACCCGTCAAACCTTTCCCTTCGAAGGTCAGCAGCATCATTTATCTGAAGCCGGTATCGATAAAATTATTAGCGAGCTAAACCCTGCTATGAATCTAGGGTTAACCCGAGCTAACGAGAAGCTGTATGACGCCCTACTCTATGGCGTCAACGTCACTGAGTTTATCGAAGGCAAAAGAGCCTCGCCGACTATTCAACTCATCGACTGGCAGCATATTGAAAACAATGCCTATCACGTGACCGAAGAGATGGTCGTGCAAAACGCTGATGCGACGGGTAACGTCATTCCTGATATTGTCTGCTTTGTGAATGGGCTACCACTGGTGGTCATAGAAGCCAAACGCCCTGACTCAAACAATCCGCATCAATCGACCAATGCACAAGCCATCTCGCAGCACATCCGCAATCAAGGTCAAAAGTACATCCCGCATCTGTTTGCTTACAGTCAGCTGCTGCTTGCTGTGAATGGTCATGAAGGCTTATACGCTACTTGCGGCACCCCTGAAAAGTTTTGGTCTAAGTGGATTGAAGAAGAAATCAGCGAGACTGAGTTTTATCAATTAAAAAACCAGCGCTTAGATGACGCTCAAATCGACCACCTGTTTGCGCAGCGTAGCGATTTTGATAAGCGTGAATATCAATCACTGCTTGATGCTGGCGAGTTAGCTGTGACGGATCAAGATAGGCTGATCATAAGCTTACTGCGTCCAGATCGACTGCTGGATATGACCCGCTACTACACACTGTTTGATAGTAAAGCAGGTAAAATCGTAGCGCGCTATCAGCAAGTCTTTGGTATTAAGGCCCTAGTTAAGCGCATCAGTAATTTTGATGAGCAAGGAAGACGTGAGGGTGGCGTTATTTGGCATACCACAGGTAGTGGAAAATCGTACACTATGGTGTTCTTATCCAAGGCACTTATTTGGCTTGAGGAATTGGCTAAATGCCGTGTGTTTGTGGTCACTGACCGTGTGGATTTAGAGAACCAAATCGCGCGTACCTTTATATCAGCAGGTGCCCTAAGTGATATAGATCGCCGCCTAGCAAAAGCGTTATCAGGCAGAGACTTAGCGAAAAAGATTGGCAAGACCAATGAGCGTATTATATTTTCTATCATTAATAAATTTGGCGCGGCTGCGCAATACGATGACTTTTATAACCCCAGTGAAAACATCATCGTCTTAGTTGATGAAGGGCATCGTAGCCAAAACGGTGAAAACAATATCCGTATGCAGCAAGCCTTGCCAAATGCTGCTTTTATTGCCTTCACTGGTACACCACTATTAAAAGATGATAAGACCGAAAACAAATTTGGCACTATCATTCACTCCTACACCATGCAGCAAGCCGTGGCAGATAAAACCGTCACACCCCTACTCTACGAAGAGCGTATCCCTGAGCTCAATACCAATGATGTCGCTATCGATAAATGGTTTGACCGTATTACTCAAAAACTGACGACCGATCAAAAAGCGGATCTCAAACGTAAGTTTTCTAAAAAAGGACAAGTCTATCAAGTTGAAGGCCGTATTGAACTGATCGCTCATGACATCTCCGATCATTTTCAAAACTTCAGACAACAAGGCTTAAAAGGTCAGCTGGCCTGTGACTCAAAAGTGTCTGCCATTCGCTATAAACAAGCCTTAGATACCATTGGTAAGGTCAGCTCAGTAGTGGCGATGTCACCGCCTGATACTCGTGAAGGACATGAGGTCGTCGATGCCCAGAGTAAAGACATCGTACAAAACTGGTGGCAGGATAACGTCGCTCCCAAATATGGTATGGACGATACCCAATATACTAAAGACATCATTGACGCCTTTAGCACGGATGCTGGTCCCGATATTATGATCGTGGTGGATAAGCTGTTGACCGGCTTTGATGAGCCCAAAAACACCGTGCTGTATATCGACAAGCCTTTAAAGAGTCATAACCTGATTCAAGCGATTGCTAGGGTTAACAGACTACATACTAAAAAGCAATTTGGTTATTTGATTGACTACCGAGGTATCTTAAAAGAGCTAGATATCACTATTGAAAAATACCAGGATCTTGCTGAGCGTACCCAAGGTGGCTTTGACATTGAAGACTTAGCTGGTATGTACCATGCCATGGACTCTGAGTACAAAAAACTGCCTATGCTGCACAAAAAGGTCTGGGGCATTTTCTCTGATGTTATCAATAAGCAAGATGGACACGCTTTACGCCAGTCCTTATCGCCTAAAATAGAAGAACGAGAGGGCGTATTCATCGATACACGCCTTAAAAAGCGTGATGACTTTTATGCCGCTTTAACTGAGTTTACTAACGTGATGAAAGTAGCATTACAGTCTGCTTCATACTTTGAAGACAGCTTCTTTGAGGGTAAGCGAGATCGTTATAAAAAGGACTTAAAGGCCTTCGTTGAACTGCGTAAACAAGTGCGTGAAGATGCCAATGAAACCATCAACTTTGATAAGTTTGAAGACGATATTCGCATCCTACTCAACAAACATATCGCAGGCATAGAAGTCAGAGAGCCTAAAGGCGCTTACCTAGTCGGCAATATGGGCAAAGACATTAAGCCTGAAGCGCTGAGTGATGATGAAGCACGTAACCAAACGGATAAGATTACCAGCCGTGTCACTAAGATGATTGAGCAAGATTTGGCTGATGATCCCTATGCGCAAGAACACTTCTCCAAACTCCTCAAAAAAGCCATTGAAGATGCTAAGGCCATGTTCGATGCACCAGTCAAGCAGTACATGATGTTTGCTGACTTTGAACAAGACGTCAAAGCTCGCAAAGTGCCTGATGTTCCTAATGAGTTTGTAGATGAGTCAGGTAAACATAACAAGCATGCACAAGCCTACTTTGGGTTATTCAAACACTTATTTACTGCAAGCTTCCTAGCAGAAAACGACTTAGACAATGAGTTACTGGTGAGCTGTGCCTATGATATCGATGAAGTCGTTAATAAAGCAGTGGCAGAGAACTCACTGAATCCGTCACAAATGGAAAAAGATATCAGGGTTGGACTGCTAAAGCTATTGTTCAAGGCCATCGGTACCGATAACGCTAAAAAGCTGTCTGATAAAGTGATAGATATCACTCGCCATGGTATCTCTAGGGGAAACTAGTCATGGCAAGTAGCTTAGAGCACAAGACAGTAAGTAATGATAGCGTGTCTGTTCATGCCACGCCTAGCAATAGTAAGCTTGCTAGAGCTGATGATACGTGGCGTCACTTCTACTACGGTCAAGACAAAATCAGCTATGAGGTAATACGTAAAGACAAAGCTCGTAAGCTACGTATTAAAGTACATCCTGATCAACGGGTGGTGGTGACTGTGCCAACGCAAGTAACAGATGAGTTTATAGATACTTCAGTAAAAAAGCGTGCTCGTTGGATATGGCAGCACGTGCAAGACTTTGCCAATCAGAAAACCCACGTACTACCCAGACGCTATGTCAGTGGTGAGACCCAGTTCTATTTGGGACGCAGGTATGTGTTAAAGGTGATTGTCGACCCTGAGCAAGTCGCTAGTGTGAAGCTTATTCGTGGCAAGCTAACGGTTACCTTAACTCATGATGATAGTAATGCCAGTGACGGTAGCGAGAGAACCAATAAAGTTAAGTCACTGTTAGATGGTTGGTATCAGTCTAAAGCTAAAACGGTATTTGCAGAGCGCCTTGCTGCCGTATTACCTCAAGCTAATTGGGTAAATAGCTCCCCTACCTTCAAGATACTATCGATGAAAAAACAATGGGGCAGTTGCTCGACTCAAGGTAACTTAGTCCTCAATCCGCATTTGGTTAAAGCACCCAAAGAATGTATCGACTATGTGATCTTGCATGAGCTATGTCATATTGCTGAATACAATCATAGTGACCGATTCTGGCGACTGCTCACTCAGGTCATGCCGCATTGGAAAGAAATTAAGACGCAACTCGATAGCATGGCTGAGTTTTATTTGAATAAGTGAAGCTCTAAAAATGTCTATCGTTAATTATTATTAAAATTCTCTCAATAGTTGACTTTGATGGTAACCGTATCAGAGTAGTTGTCTGGTCTAAAATCAGCGCTCGGAACAGTAACAAATACTTCATGTGATTTAGGCGATCCGGTACCAATATCTGCCACGCCATTTCCTACAGTAGTAGAAGTAGCAGTATTGCCCCATATCGTGCCACCAGTACCAGTAGTAGAGCGTAACTGGTACGGTACCTTATCTGCGTTGCCACTAGTGAGTCCGCTCATGACTCCAGCACCATTTGTATTATTGTTAGATGGTTGTAATCCGATATAGTAGGAACCACCATTGGTACAATTAACAGTAATCGCACTACTATTGCTGCCTGTAATATTAGTCGCATTTGCTGAATAGCTACCTAAGTTGACGTTGGAGGTAGCAGTGATTGTACAGCTGGGCTCAATAGCAGCCTGAACTATAAATGGAAACCTATCTAATCCTTGTGCACCCGTTGCGCAGTTTATACCAGCTGAGTTCTCGCTTGCTCTAAACGTTAAGGCAGTATGATTGCCGCTGCCAAAGTTGTTGGTATAGACCCCTTGTGTAGCGTTATTATTCCCCCCATCCATAGAGAAGTTAATAACCTCACTACCTGTTACAGTTGAGTTTGCCCCGATAGCGAGCACTCCTGAGTTATATTCTGAACCATCTCTACCACGTGTGCTCCAAAGCTGCCCTCCAGATAACGTCATAGTAAAATTAAGGCGGCGTCGGCGATTAGAGCCGCTACCAGGTCTCTGCAGGTAACGTCCGTTTACATTAGTATTATTATATTCACCACCATCAGCCGCTAGACAAACCGACACATAGCCAGCGGTATCACCAGTATTAGTGCAACTATAGTTCAGCGTACCTGTAGTATTGGCATTATTTGCGTTAGCAGATGTGATCGTACCAAAGTTCACGATACCAGCACTTCCCACTGCTGTATTCATGCCTGCTTTGCATGTCACAGATAATGCGGCCTGCGCATTGGTTGATAGCCATAATGGTAATAATAATATTAAAAATAGGCTATAACGCCACTGAAGTATATTGATGTTCATTATTGTACCTTCTGACAGATGAACGGCCCGATTAGTGGAATGTCATCATCCTGTTTATAATAATCAAAGCTAATAGTGCATATATCACCAGAAGGTGTACTTACCTTTAATGTATTATGCTCATCCAATGTGTCTAAATATACTTCACCATCGAAGCCGACGATAGCCGACGGCGCATCTTTCTTAGTCGTCAAGCGCACTTGACTGCCAATCTCTATCGGTTGATTTTCACTGTCTGTCAAAATAACAGAGGCAGAGCGCGCTTCTGTAATGTCGAATTTCACCAGAGTACCAGCGCGGTCAGTTGGTGTAGCCTCAAGCGCTACTTTATCTATACGTAGATCAGCAGGTAAGTCCATGGGATCAATACCAATCTTGTTCTCTTGATAAGCGTTCAGCGGTGATATCAGCAATAGACCACGACTATTAGTAGTACCGATAACATTGTTTTGTAGTAACACGGGTACATCGGCGATGCCATCAGTAGATACTACGGCAAAGCCATCATTGATTTGGCGTGCCGCAAATAAACCGCCGCCCATCATAACTAGAGAGCCTGTGCCACTAGCAAAGGTAGAGTGATTACCATCGTAACTACTTATACCTGCTTGTACTTGACCGTAACGTCCTAGATAATTTAGCTCTGCTAATCCGCTACTATTGTCATTATCACCTATGCTGTTATCGATACTGTGCCTGGCCTGTGCTCGCCATCCGATACCACCAGCGCTCGGAGCTGACCGTGATACATCAGCCACAAAATCATTACGATCATCTGTATGTTGAATACTGCTATTAAATGAAATATTACGATCTAGCGAGAATGATGCACCGATCGAGGCACTGTTATTCGCAGACTCATTGAGATCGTGGTTATAGCTAGCGTTTAGGTTGAAGCGTCGACCAAAGGATTTACTCCAGTAGGCGCTAGCAAACTGGGCGGACTCTTCCTCAGCATAGTCCACTTCGTTATAACTTACTCCAAAGTTACCTAGAGATTGAGTGCTATAACCTGTTGAAAATCGATTACTCTGGCGTATGGGGGTTGATCCGTATTGGGTGGCCACATCACGGTAATTGCCGCTAGTACCTAGTGTATCAAGACCAATATTAAAGCGCTTGTTATTCCATAAATAGCTGCCACTATATTGTGCACCGCCTTGTCCTTGGCTCTCACTGCCTGCTAATGAGCCAAACAAAACACCGCCTGGACCTCCTAATATCCACGTTCCACCAATCCCTGCATTAGCAAGATCTTTGGTCGCTTCGGCATGAGTCTCAGCGGTGAAGCGGTTATTCACCCCATAACGCCAAGTACCAAAGGCGGCGATATCGTCGCCATAATCAAAAGATTTGGTTCCGTAATTCTCGCGTACAGCACCAAGCTCTAACGACCAATCGGACAGACCTGGCTGTAGCAGTCGATGGGTATCATAAAGCGAAAAATTAACCGTAGAGCTTTGACCTAATGCATCGGTCAGTACTAGCTGAGCATTACCTGCACCGCTGATACTAGGGGCTGTATTTAGCTCAAAGGGACCAGCAGGTACGTCACCGCTATATTGCTTTAGCCCATTGACGTATAGTTCTACCGCTGAAGGCAAAGTGGCGGAGCCAAAGAATGAAGGCAGTGGAGTCGTCGTCATGTAAGGTTGCAGATCGAAATTGCTACCAATCTGTAGACCACCCAAACGCGTAGACCGCGTCCATGACAGTGCGCCTGTAAGTATATCACCAGCACGAACCGTAATTAGCTTGTCAGGGAATGACTGGCTCCAACTGGTATCTAGCCGTACGGTTCGACTGTCCCAGTCTCGGCTACTATCACCATTATTGTCACTGTTATTAGAAAAGCGGTTACCTGTCGTCAGTGCAGTTGAGCTTAAGACACCACGGGAGTTAAAGGCGCGAACTTCGGTAAAAGCATTTAGATTGGTTGAGTTGTTCTCTGCCCTTGAGCCATAGAGGTTGTAATTCAATAACACCCCTGGCGAAGAGCTAGCTTGAGTGCGACGCTTATCGCGGCTATTTAACACCGTAGTGTTTAGATTAAGTGTGCTCAAAGGCGCTACGATATTCACCGATTGCATGCGTGCGTTATAGTCTATTTTTATATTGGCAAAACTGTTGAGTGGTACGGGATCTGTAATACCGGGAGGGACGATAAAGCCTAGCTGCTGCAATACCGCGACACTCGCCCAAAGTTGGTCTTCACGATAATCAAAATGCGCCAAGCCCGCGCTAGCGCCATTGAGAGTCACGTCTAGGTATAAATCCAAGCCACGCGTTTGACTCGCATCCTCATTGAGGCCGAGTTGGGTAAAGCTATTATCAAAAGGAGTAGTTTGTGAAGTAGAGACAGCAGGCGGGACATCATCTGCAACGGCCGCCTGGCTGACCGACACTGCCACACTTTGTAGCAACAGCGCTTTAGCGAGGGGCGACGTCCAACGTGAGGTCTTGTGTCGTCTGAGTACCATTGATCATCACCTTGAATTTACCGCTAGTCTTAAGGGCGGAGGGCGGTATTTTCAGCGTCCAGTGCATACTGGCACCTGGTAAGACATAGCCTAGTAAACCTGGATGTATATCAACGCTATTGCCAGCAGCATCCAAAAGACTTAGACCCGCTAATTGTGCATGGCCATTACCACTATTACTAACATGTAAATCTATCTGCTCGCCATCTGCTCTGGGGCTGTAGCGCCATTGCAATCTTGGAGTGGTTTCAGTAATCCCAACCGGATTTACAAACACGGGTAATGAGTAGCTCAGCGCAAACTGCAATCCTGTTTTTTGCTCGGCAGATTTGATAGGTAGTTCGTCAATCGATAGCCGATAGCTGTCTTGCACACCTTTTGGTGGCGCAGAGGCACGGATGATCCGGATGAGTTGCTTTTCACCCGGTTGCAGTTCAATCATTGGCGGACTGGCCAATAATCCTCGTGATGCGGTAAGCTGATCGCCTTTGTCATCCTGAGACCAATGGTAGACACGCACTTGCGCCTGTACTACATCGTTACCAGTATTACTGAGCGTCAGGCCGCTAGCATTTTGTTTGGCTTGCAAGCTTAATGAAATAGGAGAGACCTGAAGGCCGCTCGCCATTGCCACACCGCTAGATAACAGTAAACCAGAAAAAATACCGCGTATCGCAACACGGCGTAGCGAGAAATTTGACATAATTATTAATAAGTTACATTAACAGTAACGGTGTCAGCATAAGTACCCGGAGCAACGTCGGTCGAGGTAGTCGTTGTGGCATATACAGTATGAGTAACAGGTGTGGTCACACCAGTACCTGTGCCAGCCATAGTGTTGGTGTCGACGATATCGCCCCAAGGTGTGCCATCTGCACCCGCAGTTTGAGTTAATACATAACCGATAGGTGTTCCAGTTCCTGTTAAAGTGCCAGTACCATCAGTCTCGTCCGTGCTTGATGTTAGACCAATATCATAGGTTGTTCCAGAGCTACACGCCACGGCGATCGTATTGCTACCAGTTTTCACTGAGCCATCATCAACTTTACCGAGGTCGATATCTGAAGCAGTACCTGCTGTAATGTTACACATAGCGAGTACTTCTAGAGTGACATCAAAATTAGCCGGAGCGGCTGTAACAGCATTTGCAGAAACAGCGGTCAAACTAGCAGCGGCAAGTAAAGTAGCAGTCAGTAGGGATTTATTAAATTTCATGGTATACCTCTAAGTGTTTAAATAGTTTTTGTTACTTAATAAACACACTATTACACAGAGATATTACTTGACCTATTATTAGCAGATGAATGACTTCTTTAATAGGATAAGCGGCAAGTTATTATTTTGAATAACTTACATTATTCAAAGGGCTATTAGTTTACAAATTAATTAGAACTTATTTGATAGCTTCAAACAAAAAAATACGTGAGACAGTCTCAAATAACCTGATGTAATTTACCAAACTGTAAAACCCACTAAAAAAACATACCGCCCCACTCTCACAGTTAGGACGGTCATATAAATCTACGCTGAGCGCTGGCTTATCTTAGTATTAATCCATTCAGCAATCTCACTTGCTACCCACACCACCCTAACCTTCGTAAGCTGTACCTTTTTAGGGAACGTTAGATCATAACGATCAGATTTTTCATTGACCATCTCATAAATCGTAGAACGACTAAGACCAGTATAATTGCCAACATCTTTGATACTCAGTAGCTGCGATATATGATTGCATTGCTCGATTACTGGCTGTGCTGCGTTTAAGTTTTCCATGATTTGCTCCTTATAAGTGAATGAGCTATGCTGAAGAAACCGTACAAGTAAACTTGGTAAACTAAGCGTAATAACAGGAGTTTACCATGACCAAGAAAATGAGAACCTACAGTGACGAATTTAAAGCCGAAGCCGTTAAAAAGATAGCAGACAACAGCGGTAATATTTCAACCACCGCAAAATAGCTTGGCATAGCCATGCAAATCTTATCTAACTGGTATAAAAAAGCCATGCTCGATAGATTGCTAATGTATTTACAGCCACCCCAAACTAAATAAGCGCCAAAGCTTATCGACCATACTCGGATAATCGCCATGCGGTCTTGCTGCGCCCATCATATCTATAATAAAGGCACCCACAAATATCATGGCAATAGTAGCAATAATAATACCTAGGCTGTAAATCACCGTCTTCCAAATAGGCTGGTTACGCTGTTCAAGGTTGCCCTCTGGTAGATGTTTGTTCAAATCATAAGGATCATTGGGGTCAATCTGACATTCCGCTTCGATAGCTTTGCTAAAACGATGACGGTAGCTGCTCAGCATGGAGATCACACGGCCAACATAACGCAGCGCTAATAAAGGCAGAATAA
>NZ_JBQSXN010000079.1:0-14385 GCF_052378235.1 Psychrobacter sp. AOP3-A1-26 | reverse complement strand
AATGCAAATTTTAGGCTTGGCAATCGACGTGCCGTCCATCGAATAGTTGTCTATATCATGAGGTGCTTTACTGGTTTTTCACCTGTAACTCAATAGCAGGTTTATTGTAGCCTCGAATCACTTCATCATTAAATAACAGCAGAGGCACACCGCCACCGCCTAGGCTTTCGTATTGTCGAAAGCCCTCAGCAGAGCGCTCGATATCGTATTCGCAATAGTCAACATTGTGCGAGGCGAGCAACTGTCTAGTCTGCTCGCAATATGGGCACCAGACAGCACCGTATAAAACAATGTCATTATCATTAGAGACGTCACAGGCAACAGAGTCAACAGTAACCGTACTATCATTGATGAGGTAAATAGAGCCTATTAATACAGTGATACCGAGAATTGCTGAGAATATTTTTAAAAAAGTCATAGAACTACCTGTTTATCCCTGTTTTTAAGCTGATTCATTGGCAGTGAGTATAGTGGGGTTAAAACATGAAGTCTAATCGCTGCTCGAAATGAATAGGGCAGAGTGCTCTATATACAGGCTTTAAAAAACTAAGAAAACATTCAACCTTTTTCAGTCAACAGCTTAATTCCCAAACCAATAAACACCACACCGCTTATCTTATTTAAAACGACCTCGATAGATGGATTTTTTCTTAGGTTTTCACTGAATTTCGATGCCAATAGCGCCAAACAAAAGCACCATATAAAGCCAGTAATAGCAAAGGTCAATCCCAAAACGATAAATGACAACATGCTATAAGCATAACTGGCGTCGATAAACTGCGGAAAGAATGCCAAGAAAAATAAAGCGACTTTTGGATTAAAGGTATTGGTTAGTAAGCCTTGTTTGTATATTTGCCAATGATCTAAAGACTTAGTAGGTGCCGGTTTTCCATTTTCTTGCAAATGACTGGCTATCAAGGGCTGCTGTTTAGCCATTAGCATTTTGACGCCCAAATAGCACAAGTAACTGGCACCAATGTATTTGACGATCATAAATGCCAGTGGGGAGTTGGCCAATATAATGGACAAGCCCAGCGCTGCCAACAAGGTATGCACTAAAATACCTGAGATAATACCTAGTACGGAATAAAACCCTGCTTGGCGACCGTGTGAGATGCTACGGGTGATGATATACATGCTATCGGTGCCAGGGGTTAGGTTTAACAAAATGGCTGCCATGATAAACCCTAGATAATTTTCAATACCAAACATAGCCAATACTTCCTTGTGATAGCCTTAATTGTTCTTATGTTATAGAGAGCTAGAGAGCTTCTACATGTTATCAATATTCCTGATGGCTTATACAGCATTAATAGCCGTTTTCGGAAATAACAGACATAAAAAAGCCCAGTCACCGTATGATGACTGGGCTTTTTTATTGTTCGCTTATTAGTCTAATCTAATGTTTAAAGGTGCTAAGCAAAAGTGCTAATAAGTAACGCCGAATAGTGGCGTCCCCAGGGGGATTCGAACCCCCGTTACCGCCGTGAAAGGGCGGTGTCCTAGGCCTCTAGACGATGGGGACGCATAGAGTGTTATAACCAAGCGGTTACAACGGTACTTCACAATATCAGAGAACTTATCTATTAATAATAGAGCAAGCCGTGCCTAGGTGCTGATATCGTTCTACTAGCGAGTATTTATTTTCAAGTTTCAGTAAACTGAGCTTTATGATAAATAGTATGGTGGAGCTAAACGGAGTCGAACCGTTGACCCCTTGCATGCCATGCAAGTGCTCTACCAACTGAGCTATAGCCCCTCGCTAAGAGTGTGCGTATTTTATGTAAGTGCGGCAGTCTTGTCAACTGCTATTTTCAAAATAATTGATAAAACTACTAAAAAAAGCATTTAAATCTATTTTATCTTCGTTATGATTCTAAATTAACGTGGATTTTGCTTAAGGGCGATCTCTTTAATGGCTTTATCAGTGAAAAACTCTTCTTCCGTATCATTAGAGCTGTCATCGGAGAAAAGTACTGCGCAACACTCAGTGGGGATATATTGTCCGCCCTTTTGTTGTACTGTGCTGATACCCTTAAAGCCAATTATGTTGCACGCATCTAACCGATCTAGCTTATGTTTTGTATATTGGCAATAGGTGCTGTATATCCATTTTAAATCTTCAAAGTCCTGACCTGTGGTCAGAGTGAGCTTTGCGTCATAAAGCTCTTTTACGATTGCTCCATAGTATTTCTGTGCTTCTTTTAGTGTGTTAAAGACATGATCTTTACTTTCTATGGTGACGGTTTTGGCGGCCATATTTATTTCCTGTTTTATGTATTCAATAAACAATCAGTATCATTATGAAAATGCTAGGAGTAACGTAAAAGGGGGCAGTATTAGCCTGACCCCTTTTTTTTACTTTCTAATCATGTTGTTAATTAACAAGTTAAGAATTATTCAGTAGCTAAGAAATCTGGCAACGTTGCTGCTTGTTTCTCAAGCTTTTTAAGTTTCTTTTTACCCAAACCGCCTAATACGTCAACCGCATGACGCAAGCGTGTTAGGGTCATGTCCGCGCCAATAATAGCCATCGAGTTCATGACTGGCGTCGATGAGGTGCTACCAGCGATAGCGATAAAGAACGGTGCCATAAAATCACGCATCTTGATATCGAGATGCGCGGCAAGGCCTTTTAGTGTGGCGTAGATATTTTCTTCTGACCATGTTGGCAAGGTTTCTAGCTGCCACAATGCCAGTTGTAGCATCTCAATAATTTGCTCAGGGGCGAGTGATTTATGGGTAAAGCTTTCGGCATTGATATCAGGTAAGTTTTGGAAGTAAAAGCCACTCCAATTAACCGCATCAGACAGCAACTCGATACGAGGTTGAATAGCGGCGGCGATAGCAGTTAATTTATCGCTGTCACTGGCCCAGTCGAGGATTTTATTCTTTAGCTGTTCAGGCGTCAGCTCGCGTAGCCACTCAGCATTGAGCCAATTAAGCTTTTCGATATCGAAGATAGGACCGCCAAGTGACACGCGCTGAATATCAAAGCTGGCAATCATCTCATCCAAGGTAAATTGCTCAGCTTCATCAGGCATTGAGTAGCCCATACGACCAAGGTAATTAAGCAAGGCTTCAGGTAGCACGCCAGCATCACGATAGTAGGTGATAGAAGTTGGGTTTTTACGTTTAGACAATTTTGATTTATCTGGGTTACGCAGTAATGGCATGTGGCACAATACTGGCATCTCCCAACCAAAATACTCATAAAGTAGCTGGTGTTTCGGCGCAGAGTTAAGCCACTCTTCACCGCGCATGACGTGACTGATGTCCATCAAATGGTCATCAACGACGTTGGCTAAATGATAAGTGGGCATACCGTCAGTTTTTAGCAGCACCTGCATATCGACTTGCGTCCAAGGAATCTCAACTGTGCCGCGTAGCATGTCATGCACCTGACAGTTACCTTCGGTTGGCACGCGCATACGAATCACGTGTGGCTTGCCCTCAGCGATTAATTGCTCTGTTTTCTCTGGAGCTAAATGGGCGCAGCGGCCATCGTAACGCGGCGTTTCGCCATTGGCCATTTGTTCAGCACGCATCGCATCTAGCTCTTCACTGCTACAGAAACAACGAAACGCATGGTCGTTTTCTATCAGCTGCTCAGCGTGTTTTTTATAAATGTTACTACGCTCGCTTTGACGGTATGGCGCATGCGGTCCACCGATGTCTGGACCTTCTGCCCAATCAAGACCGACCCAACGCAGCGCATCCAAAATCATTTTTTCAGATTGTTCGGTCGAGCGTGTCTGATCCGTGTCCTCGATACGTAAAATAAATTCGCCGCCATGAGCTTTAGCAAAGGCTAAATTAAATAGCGCAATATAAGCGGTGCCCACGTGAGGAAAGCCCGTAGGCGATGGCGCAATGCGAGTACGTACAGGGCGCGTGCGGTTAGTAGTAGATATTTGTGTCATAGAAATCTCAGAATATGGTTATCGTTGGAAAATGGCAATAAAAAATACGGTTGAAACAATCGCAGTCAACGTTGAAAAATAGCGTAAAATATAGCGCTAGTATAACAGAAGAGGGGATATTTTTAACGAAATGCCCTTCTAGCGCTTGACTACCCGTGTAACCTTGCGATAATAATGTTAGGCAAGTTGTAACTTGTTTATTTTCATCTGATTTTTTACTATTACTGGCCAAAATGGTCATCATTTACTGAGTTGTTTGTGTCCAAATTGAATAATAAGCCAAAAAATACGCCAAATCCTAAAGTAAATCCTTCTTCAGCCACTGATGATTCTGAGTCAATGGTCATTCCGTCTGCTGTAGAAAGCGCTTCTGACAATAAACCTGCTCAGGAATCTGCGACAGAACAACCGACCTCTGATGCGTTAAGCTTTGTTCATGATGCGGTATTATTACAAGAGGCGGTTGCCGCGGTATTGGGTGTCAAGTCGTTACCAAGGCAAACAGACAGTGACGAACAAAGCAGTGACAGCCAGAAGCGTTTACAAATGAGTGGCATCTACGTCGATGCAACTTTTGGGCGCGGGGGTCATAGCCGTTTATTATTAAGTCAACTTGCCGATGATGCAACATTGATTGTCTTTGATAAAGACCCAACAGCCATTGGTGTGGCTCAAGAGCTTGCGAGTATAGATAGCCGCGTAAAAGTAGTTCATGATAGTTTTGCGACGTTGACCGATAGTCTAGCGGCGATGGGTATCATGCAAATTGACGGTTTGATGGCAGATTTGGGTATTTCATCACCGCAGATTGATGACGGCAGTCGTGGTTTTAGCTTTATGCGCGATGGTGCAGTTGATATGCGCATGGATACCAGCCGTGGACAGTCAGTTGCTGAGTGGCTGGAAAAGGTCGATGATGAAACTTTAGCCAATGTGCTCTATGAGTTCGGTGAAGAGCGCCATAGTCGCCGGATTGCGCGCGCTATTAAACAGATGGACAGTTATGACTCCACGCTTGAGCTGGCAGAAGTGATAAAAGTCGCGCATCCAAACTGGCAACGCGGTAAGCATCCAGCTACCCAAAGCTTTCAGGCCATGCGAATTTTTATTAATAATGAGCTTGGCGATGTCGATGACTTTTTAGAACAAAGCATTCCAATTTTAAAGTCAGGTGGACAGCTGGCCGTGATTAGCTTTCACTCGTTAGAAGACCGCCGTATTAAACAGTTTTTGCAGCGTCATAGCAAAGGGCAATATCCAGAAGATGAGAATTTGCCAATGCCGCCTAAGCGCCCACGTTATTTCAGTAAGCCCAAACGCGTTGGGCCTAGCAAGGCAGAGATAAGTCATAACCCCCGTTCGCGTAGCGCGTGGTTACGCATGGCAACGCGCACGGATATCGATTATCTGCCTAATGTTGAGTCATAAGAATGAGAAGGCTTTTACCGCAATAATCTTAAGTAGATACTTTTAATCGGTTTCTGTTAGTTGTTTATGATTAATTATTTTAATACTTACGCAGCTGTTAAAAATCTGTAAACATTGTCTGCTAGGCTCGGCAGTTACCTTTTTGTATGGTTTTACCTTTGTTGAGGGTGTTGATGGCGCATGAGGGTTTTATTACTCACAACCCGTTATCGCGTTTTTATACTTTGAATTCCACTTTTTTGAGATCGTCATGGCAATATCTGACAAACCTACCAACCGCCGCACCGCACCGCCACCTAATACCGATATTGGCGAATTGTTCGTGCGCCGGTTCAATGTGGTCAGTATTTATGTGGTCATATTATTACTATTGGCAGCGGCTATTTTATGGAGCGGTATCAAAACTGCTGAAGGTGTTCAGCAATATCATCAGGACTATAAAACCTTGCAAGACATGAAAAAACAAGAACGTAAGCTCCAAGTAGAACATCAGCGCCTACTTATTGAACAGCAGACTTTTAGTGCGACGCCGCAAATTGCCAGTCGTGCGGTTGCTGAGTTAGGCATGTTTTCGCCAACCCTCAAAGACAAGCTGATTATTCAACCGGGGGCAGCGGTTGCGGTAGCATTGACTGATTCTTCCAGTAGTTCAGATACCGTTGCTGCTAATGATTCAGATATTATCGAAACAGATTCGACGAATGATACTGCTGGAGTCGTACCTCCTGAGGTTGCTGCAACCAATTCTGACCTAGTGGAGGCAGGACAATGAGTGAGAAAAAGTCCAAATCCAAAACTGGTAAAGACTCAGTAAAAAACACCAATAAAAAATCAGCCAGCGGCAAGGTAACCAAACCGTTGCGCCGTGCTAGTGCCGCTAAATCGGGTCAAACGAGCAGCAAACCGAACAATAAATCCGCTGAGAATCGCAAAGCCAAGCTGTTTGGTCGCCTAAAAAACAATGAGGATCAAGGCGCCTATACCAGTGTAAAAAACCGTAAAAGTAAGATGGTTTTTTCTAGTAAGGCTTCGGGTGCTTCCTCTCGCGGTGGTTTTGAACAAGATAAAAACCGTTTTCGTACCGTTTGGGGTTTGGCGCTTATTATCTTAGCAGCGCTCATCGGTCGTGCTTACTATCTCCAAGTGGCCAATGCGCAGTTTTATCAAGATAAGGGCAATGAGCTCATTACCAGCGTGCGCACGCAAAAATCTTATCGTGGCATGATTACCGATCGTAATGACTTGCCTCTCGCGGTCAGCGCGCCACTGGCAACCGTATCCTTTAGTCCGCATGATTACGCGCGTGAATATTACGAGCTCAAGCGGATTATTATTACCAATCCTAACAGCCCGCAGCTGATCTCTCGTATGCAAAAGCGTCTGGATAATATGGACTTAACTCAGCTTGCTGCGTCCGCCAATATTTCGGTCTCCGAGCTAAAAAGAGTCACCGCTATCGACGATAGTATCGATGTGACTGATGAAGCAGCGGTCAAAGCGGCACTACCATCAGGTGCAGGCTCGCACTACTTGCCACTGCTGAATAAAGTAACGCCTGAGATTGCTCAAAGTGTTAGCTCGCTTGATTTCCCTGGCGTGTATGAGAAAAACTTCTTTCAGCGTTATTATCCACAGCCGCAACCCAACTCGCAGCTATTGGGCTTTATGGGTCAAAACGCCAGTGACCCTGACGGTGGTTACGAAGGGCGTGCTGGTGTTGAGCGTTTGTATGAAACTGAGCTGGCAGGCGAAGATGGTAAGGTTCTGGTGTTAAAAGATGCCAAACAAAACAGTCTTAAAGAGATTAAACAGGTTGAACCAGAAGTGCCAGGCAAAAATGTGGCATTGACCATCGATTCGCGTCTGCAGTACTTGCTATATAAAGAGTTAGAAAAAGCAGGCCGCTTACAAAAAGCCCGCTGGTCAACAGGCATGGTGGTGGATGTCCAAACTGGTGAAGTATTGGCACTATCGACATGGCCATCGTTTAATTCTAATAACCTCAATGAAATGACTGGTGAAAACCAGCGTAACCGTGCACTTCTTGATGTCTTTGAACCCGGTTCGGTGATGAAGCCATTCACGGTTGCTGCGGCTTTAGATTCGGGTAAATATACTACTACCTCGTTGATCGATACCAACCCTGGCTCCATTCGCGTCCGTGGTTATACCATTCGTGACCATAATAATCTGGGGATGATTAATATGGCGACGCTAATCCAAAAATCCAGTAACGTGGCTTCTACCAAAATTGCGTTGTCTCTACCAGCTGATGGCATTACTAACATGCAAAAGAAGTTTGGTTTTGGCGCAAAAACACCGCTACAGTTCCCAGGTGAAGGAAGTGGACTTGTCGTCACACCAAAAGAAAAAGAAACTTCAAGACGGGCGACAGTCAGTTATGGCTATGGCATACAAGTGACATTAGCGCAGGTAGCGCAGGCTTATTCAGCGCTAGCAGCAGGTGGGGTGATGCATCCATTGACCCTCATCAAAGATGACAAATCGCAGCCAAGTAAACGCATTATGGCGCACGAACAAGCGATGTCTATCGTGCAAATGATGGAAGGCGTCACCGAAACTGGCGGTACGGCAAAAGGCGCGGCTATTGATGGTTATCGAGTCGCTGGTAAAACCGGTACGTCACGGCGTATCAATCCAAAAGGCGGTTATTATACCGATCAATATCGCAACGTCTTTGCGGGTATGGCGCCAGCATCCAACCCAAGGCTGGTCGGAGTGATGTTAATCGAAGATCCACGTGGTCAGATTTATGCTGGTTTAACAGTAGCCCCCGTTTTTCATAACGTCATGAAAGAGGCGCTGCGGTTATATAATGTGCCTTTGGATAAACCATTAAAAACGGAAGACCCATAACCATAGTGGTAAGCCTATGGAAGTCAGCTTTTTACTGGTTCAGCTATTTATTATTTGATTTGTGTTAACTGTTTAGGATTTGCCCATGACCCTGTCTACCATGTCGCCAAGCAGCGTTACTGTGAGCTTGCAACAACTGCTCGAAGCCAGCGACCGCAATAATGATAATTTGCAGCAGGCATTAACGGCGTTGATATCGCCGCCTATCATCCAGTCAACCATACAAGAATCATTAACACCAAGACCATTCGCTCAGGCTAATTCAAGTCTAACCAGTGCGGTTGCTAATATGCCATTTCAGCAGTTCTGTTTAGACAGTCGTCAGCTAGAGCCGAGCGATGTGTTTGTCCTATTAAAAAGCCACACACCAAACTGCCAAAAAAGTCGTGGCTATCTTTTAAAAGCTGCTGAAAGTGCCGCTTTTATCCTATCGGAAATCGATCCTATCGCGTTAATGGCTAAGGCAAATGTACCGCCACATGCCAATATCTCTCTAACAGACGATAGCACTCCTAGCGCCGAGCAGCAGCTTGCAGCGCTGCCTTGCCCTGTTTTATATGTGCCCAATATCCGTGGTTTTTTAGGAAGCTTAATTCAAGCACGTTTGCAGTATCAGCAGCCAGTAAGCTTGGCAAAGGTCGTCGCAGTGACGGGTACCAATGGCAAAACGACCATCAGTCAATTGGTCGCACAATTGACCCAATTGACGGGTATGAGTAGCGCGGTAATGGGTACGGCAGGCAACGGGAGACTAGGCGCTTTGGAGCCAGCCAGCCATACCACAGGTGACGCATTAGCCGTCCAGCAGTTCTTGTATCAAATGGGTGTAGAAGGCGCTGAGCTCCTAGCACTGGAAGCCAGCTCGCACGGTCTGGATCAGCAGCGCTTGCAAGGTATGCCCGTATCAGTGGCGATTTATACCAACTTAAGCCGTGACCATCTAGATTATCATGCCGACATGGCAGAGTACGCAGCAGCAAAAGCCAAACTGTTTGATAAAGCACATTTCCCAGATTTGACCCACGCTATTATCAATATCGACGACGAGCACGCGCCGGTGATGCTTGATACGGCGCACAATAGCGGCTTAACGGTTTGGACATATAGTTTAGACGCCTCGAAAACAGCCACCTTTGTCGCCGCTGAAATCGCACCGAGCTTGCAAGGGGTTAAGGTTAATCTGCGTACTGATTTCGGTAACGAGAAAGCGGGTAGTGTAGAGATAGTCAGTCCCTTACTCGGGCGTTTTAATGTGGCGAATTTGCTTGCGGCGATTGCCGCTGCTGTAGCCCTAGGGATTGGTTTGGAGCGCATTGCAGCCGTTATCTCGCAGCTACAAGGTGCGGTTGGACGTATGCAGCGTGTGCCGTCGAATGAGGGCTGTTTTATCGTCGATTATGCCCACACACCTGATGCCTTAAGTCAGGTGCTCGCTAGCCTTAAAACCCATTGTAAAGGTCAGCTATGGGCTGTGTTTGGTTGCGGCGGTGACCGTGATGCTGGCAAGCGCCCATTGATGGCACAAGCAGGATTGGCTGGTGCAGATAAAGTTATTTTGACGGCAGATAATCCGCGTACCGAAGACCCAAATGCGATTTTACAAGACATGCAAGCGGGGATGAATACCGAGCAATATCAACGTACTCATATTGAGCCTACGCGCCGATCAGCCATCGAATACGCGGTCAATCATGCAGCTGCTGATGATATCGTCGTCATCGCTGGCAAGGGTCATGAGACCTATCAAGAAATTAATAATGTCCGTCATGATTTTGATGACAGTGTTATTTTGCATCATGCTTTAGCGCAAGCTCGACGCGTATAAATAGCAGCGGTTGCAAGCCATTTTTTAATTTTTTCAAATAAGTTTTGATATTTTAATATAAAAAATAAGTAGTCATCATATAAGGTAATCACTATGACAGCCGACAACGATAATATCATTCAGTCGCAAGGGCTGTATGTTTGGCAAGCAGATAATCTGCTTGCGGCAACAATGGCAGTGAATGGGCGCTGGCAGCTGGGTGAAGAGCAAGTAGAATCAAATCATAATATTAAAAGCACTCGTATCGCTACCGATACCCGCACCATAAAAGCGGGTGATATCTTTTTGGCTCTGAGTGGTGATAATTTCGATGGACACGACTACATTGAGATGGCCGCATCACAAGGTGCGGTCGCTGCTATCGTATCAAAGCCTATTTCTACTGTTCATCCAAATACGATCCCGCAGTTGGTTGTCAGTGACACGCGCTTAGCGTTAGGTCAGCTAGCCACCTATCGCCGCCAGCAGCATCAAAATCTCACGGTAATTGGAATCACTGGCTCGAGCGGTAAAACCACCTGTAAAGAGATGCTTGGCAGTATCTTTGGCAGACTGGCGCCGACATTGATTACCCGTGGCAACCTAAATAATGATTTGGGTGTGCCAATGATGTTGCTCGAACTATCAGATCATCATCGCTATGCCATTTTAGAATTGGGTGCCAACCATATTGGTGAGATTGCTTATACCACTGAGATTGTACAGCCTGATGTGGCTTGTATTTTAAATATCGGCACGGCGCATTTAGGTGAATTTGGCAGCCGCGAAGGTATTTGCCAAACCAAGGCTGAGATTTATCATACCTTGAGCGATACGCAATTTGCCATTGTTCCTGATAAAGACGATTTTACCAATCAGCTGCGCCGCATCGCGGAAAAACACACCTCACATGTCATTGGTTTTGGTAATACTGATGTTAGTGCCAGCCATTTAGATGTCGAGCCTGAGCGCAGTGAGTTTAAATTGCATATTGGCAATCAAGTACATGATATCAACTTGCCACTAGCGGGCGAGCATAATGTCAATAATGCCTTGGCTGCGGCTGCCTGTGCCCATGCACTAAATATTGAAGTCAGTGACATTGTTATCGGGCTTGAAAATGCGCGTCCTGCCAAAGGCCGCTTAAACAGCCAGCTGCTTGGTATGCATCGCTTGATTGATGATACTTATAATGCCAATCCACATTCGGTACGTGCTGCGGCAAAAGTGTTGGCAGCGCAGACTGGCACGCAAGTGATGGTATTGGGTGATATCGCTGAGCTGGGTGATGCGGCGATTAGCGAGCATCAGAGTTTGGGCCGTACGATTGCGACCACTGGTATCAATGTGCTGCTTTGTGTGGGTGAATACGCACCTTATACCGTGGCTGGGGCGCAAGAGATTTCTGATATCAGTGCTCATGCGTTTACCGATAAAAATAGTTTATTACAGTATTTACAGTCTTACTTGCAAGCGCAACAGGCTCAGTCCTGTACGGTGTTGTTCAAAGGCTCTCGTTCCATGCAGATGGAAACACTTATCAATGCGCTAGTCGAGGAGTAGGCGGTGTTAGTTTGGCTGTTTGGCTGGCTTGGTCAGTATTATACGCCGTTTTCTGCGGTTTCTTCGTTGACGCTACGTGCGTTACTGGCGGTCATTACCGCCCTTGCCTTTAGCATGATTTTTGGTGGGCGTGTCATTCGACGCCTACGTGCACTGAAATACGGTCAGGCGATTCGCAATGATGGACCGCAATCGCATTTGGCAAAAACGGGCACCCCGACCATGGGTGGGGTATTGATCTTGAGTGCGATTGGGGTATCGACGTTACTTTGGGCGCGCTTGAGTAATCCGTATGTTTGGATTTTGCTCGTTGTGATGGTCATCTTCGGTGCAGTCGGCTGGGCCGATGATTGGCTTAAAATTAAATATAAAGACCCCAAAGGTCTCATCGCTCGTAAAAAATACTTTTGGCTATCCATGGGCGCGTTATTCGTCGGTGTTTCTTTATATTATATCGCCACGCTACAGCCGGATATTAATACCACTCGCGAAATGCAGGATTTGTTAATACCTATCTTTAAAGATTGGATGATTCCTTTTTCGGCAGTGCCGTTTGGTATTGGCTTTATTATCTTTACCTATTTTGTGATAAATGGCGCATCAAATGCCGTCAACTTGACCGATGGCTTGGATGGTTTAGCGATTTTACCAGTAGTATTGGTCGCGGCAGGTTTAGGCGCGATGGCCTATGTGTCAGGCGATGCACGTTTTGCCGATTATTTACATGTGCCTTATATTGCCTATAACTCTGAAGTGATTATTGTCTGCGGGGCGATGATTGGCGCTGGATTAGGCTTCTTGTGGTTTAATGCTCATCCAGCCCAAGTATTTATGGGTGATGTCGGTGCGCTATCATTGGGAGCAATGTTGGGTACGATTGCGGTGATGACTCGTCAAGAAATCGCCTTTGCAATTATGGGTGGGCTGTTCGTCGCCGAAGCGTTGTCGGTGATGCTGCAAGTTGGCTCGTATAAGCTCCGCAAAAAACGCGTCTTTCGTATGGCACCCTTGCATCATCATTTTGAAGAAATTGGCTGGAAAGAAACCCAAGTGGTGGCAAGATTCTGGATTATCGCTATTGTTCTCGTTATCCTTGGTCTGATGACTTTAAAGCTACGTTAGATCATCTACAAGATAAGATTAAAAAAGCCATCTCAAAATAATTGAGGTGGCTTTTTTACTATTTATTTTATGGCCTCTTTGTTAGGGTGTGTCATGCCTTTTATTATTACTTACGACAGCTGAATTTTGTTAAAATATCAGCCAAATTGCTATGACCTCGAGATGCTTGTGTCCTTATTTATATGTCCCCTTTGCCAATCACCTCTAATACCAGCGGCGGATACGTGGCGATGTGATGGTAGCCTAAATCCTAAACAAACCGCTCATCCGTTTGATGTGGCGCGTCAGGGTTATGTCAATCTGTTGCCTGTGCAACAAAAAAAATCCAAAGCGCCAGGGGACAGCCAGCAATCAATCGAAGCACGCCAGCGGTTTTTAAATGCGGGACATTATCAGTCGTTAAATGACTTAATTTGCCAAAAAATGGCAGAGTTACTGTCGCTAGAAAAGGTCAAGACTAACCAAAAAGGACAGCCAATCAACTGGCTTGATATTGGTTGTGGTGAGGGTTATTACACGCAGCCAATGGCGCAAACGGGTATGGACACTTTGATTGCAGCAGATATCAGTAAACCTGCCGTGCTAGAACTTGCGAAAGTGAGTAAAGCATTAGGCAGGCTTTGGTATCAGAAACCAGAGGATGGCGCGGCGAAAACAACAGCTATTTATCCATTAGTAACCAGTGCTGCGTATTTACCATTACGGACACATAGCCTAACGGGTATTAGCAGTATTTTTAGTCCTATCTTGCCAGAAGCGTTTAATGAAGTATTAAGCGATGCTGGTTATTTAATCATTGCAAAGCCCGATATTGAACATTTAGCGACGATGCGCGAGGCGTTATTTGACGATGTTCGTGAGCATGATTCTGATAAGTTTTTGCAAGCGTTATCGCCGTATTTTAAACTGTTAGATAGGTATCGTGTCAGTACCGAGCTGACATTATCAGCGGAGGATCTGGCTGACTTGCTGACCATGACTCCTTATGCCTATCGCGCGCGTAGCGAAAAAAGACAAGCACTGTTAGCGAAGGTTGCAACCACACCGTTCACAACCGAAGCAAAATTTATCGTCTATATTCTGCAAAAAATCACAGCGCAATAAGCTAAATCGTTTTAACTTATTAATTTTCATATTAGAAAATAGCCCCTATAAAACGGGCCCCATGGTGGCAATGATATTATTCCAAATTCTATAAGACAGCGGCCAGTTTCTAACTTCTTCACGTGTCACTTCTTCTGAGTCCGCGATATACTGGTATTGACGCGCCACAATATCCGCCGTTAGCTTTTTATCACTAAAGACGATGTTATTTTCATAGTTCAAATCAAAGCTGCGCAAATCTAAATTGGTCGAGCCAATCAGGCTGATTTCACCATCGACGGTCAAGGTTTTGGCGTGTAGTAGGCCTGGTTGGTATTCGTAAATTTTTACCCCAGCTTCCAGCAATTGCCAGTAATAACTATGGCTGGTCGCGGCTACAATAAAGGAGTCGTTGTTTTTAGGGAAAATCATCGTTACTTCAACCCCGCGATAGGCTGTGGCGGATAAAATACTGATGAGCGAATAGTCGGGTACAAAATAGGGCGTAGAAATAATCAGGGTATGCTGCGCTTGGCTAATCAATGTCCCTTAGATTAACACACCAAGTGCAACGCTAAATTATAT
>NZ_JBQSXN010000078.1:0-14408 GCF_052378235.1 Psychrobacter sp. AOP3-A1-26 | reverse complement strand
GATTATATAAATACCTTTGGTTAGTAAGCTTAAAGGACTGAATTGGTAAGTTTAGAGCCATAAAATTTAGGAGCAGGGAATGTCGGTGATCATTATTTGGGCCATGGGTGCGGCTTTATTGTTAATCAATATTATGCTGCGTACTAGAATTTTGCGGCTTGAAGCGCGTTTAAAGGAATTGAGCAATCCACAAGAGCAATTGGCATTTTTGCGTCAGCAAGCGTCAAAAAAAGATAAAATACCCGCGATCAAAGCGTTAAGAAAACAATATCCTGAGATGTCGCTAATAGAAGCCAATAAAATGTGGCAGCAAGTCTAGCAACGCTTATGCATTCAGTGTTTCATATATCAAACTTCTATGTAATCAACCATCAAATAAAACTTTCTATCAATGATAATTAAAACGCCATGACATTTAACGACAAACTACAAGCCTATATTCAGCTGACGCGCTTCGATAAACCCGTCGGTATCGAGCTACTGTTGTGGCCAACATTATGGGGTGTTTTATTAGCCGCGATGGGGCAAGCACAGCGGCAAGGTGCGACGGCAGGTTTGCCCAGCCTTAAGATATTTATTATTTTTGCACTTGGTGCGATATTGATGCGGGCGGCGGGCTGTGCGATTAATGATTTTGCTGATCGTAAAGTCGATGGTCACGTGAGTCGCACCAAAGGCCGACCGCTAGCCGATGGTCGTCTCTCTGGCAAAGAAGCCATTGCCGCATTTTTAGTATTGGTGTTATTGAGCGCCGGTTTATTGTTTTTCTTACCCATAGTAGTGTTTTACTGGTCGCTTGGGGCGGTTATATTAGCGTTTATTTACCCATTTATGAAGCGCTATACCCATTTGCCGCAAATGTTTTTGGCGGCTGCTTTTGGCTGGGCGATACCGATGGCGTATGTGGCGATACAGGGCGCGCCGGATATTTGGTGTTGGCTACTGTTCTTGGCTTATATGTGTTGGACAGTGGCTTATGATACCCAATATGCCATGGCGGATCGTGAGGATGATTTGAAAATAGGGGTCAAATCTACAGCGATATTGTTTGGTCGCTATGATGTGGTTATTATTTCTGTCTTACAAACCTTATTTTTATTAATCATGGGGGCGGTATTGTGGCATTATTTTGCCCCAACCAGCTTGGGGCTCATACCCGTATTTGGCATGGCGCTAGTCGCCATGATGTTTGCCAAGCAAAACAGCGCGTGTGCCAGCTATAATGCTGTGGCTTGCTTCCAAGCATTTTTAGCCAATATATGGGTAGGACGTTACGTCTTTGCTCTTATCGCAATTGCTTGTCTATGGACGACTTTTAATGGATAAACTAAGTTAATGGATAAACTAAGTAAGTCTTCGAGGTTAAAAGCGAAGAAGCCAGCTAATATCAATGCACCTGAGACAGATTATCAGGCAAAGCTAGCCGCGCATGGACTAACGCGCGAGCAGGTTATTACGACCGAGCGTAAATTGGCAAAGTTTGCCAATACCATGGATTCTCTGGTGCGGATTCCTTTTACCAAACAAGGCATGGGTGCTGATGCTGCTCTTTCGACCATTCCGCTGGCGGGTGATTTGGCAGGATTGGTATTGACCAGCTATGCATTTGTATTAGGTCGTCAGCTAGGCGTTCCGGTACATAAAATGACGCCAGCCGTCAGACTGGCGCTCATCGATATGGTGGTCGGTATCGTACCGGGTATTGGGACGCTGCTCGATATCTTTATTCGGCCCAGTCGCAAGACGCTAAGCATCGTGCATGAGCATCTACAAGATGAGTACGGCATCACCGAAACCATGCATATGGATCGACCATTTTTGCATCAGTCATTAGCCGATAGGCAACAGAACAGTCGCTTTTGGCGCAACCCAGTTGTTGCTTGGTTGTACCTGCATATTCCTGATATATTGGGATTAATTGTTATTCTAATTATTGGCTGGGGGTTGTGGGTAGGTACCAGCTGGTTGGTAGGCTTATTTGGCACAACCACAGGGTTTGGTTAAGTGACAACAAAGCAGGTCAAAGTGATAGTAAAAAAGGCGGCCACGATATTAACGTGTGCCGCCTTTTTATCGCATATAGCCAGTTCAATATAAAAAATATACAGCCCCTAATATATCTATAGTTAAAATACTTTAAAAACGCTACGATACTGCGGGTATAGTTTTTTTGCAGCCTCTGTCTGCGTAGGCACAGCAAGCAATAAAAAACGGTACCTGCAGTACGTGATGTAGCGATATTAATTCTTACTGACTATATCATATGTAGTATCGACTATATTTTATCATTATGAGGACACGCCCTAAAACTTACTCGGTGATGACTTCTGCGTCAGCACTAATCGCATCATAGCTGGTCAGTTTATCGTTTCTCATGAGATCTATCGTACTTCCACCGCCATGACTGATCAGCTCCATGCTGCCATCGGCTGAGCGGTAAGTAGGATTGTTACCTTGACCTTCAGGCGCGCTCAACGTTATTTTTGGTTTATTAGGCAGGGTCACAATAGCGTTTAGCACACCTTTGGCCGAGGTCTCAAAAACCACGAATAAGGTCTCGCCTGTGGCACTGCGATAGTTGACATCAGTGATTTGCGCGCCTTTAATGGCTTGCTCAGGGTTGGGTGTTGCATCAGTATTATTTGCTGAGGTATCGGTTGTGCCAAGATCGTTCTCAAGCTCAGTTAAATTGATGTCTTGTTCTGTCTTAATACTAGATTCAGTAGGGTCTGTAGCGTTATCTACATTTATATTAGTATCATCACTATCAGAGCCATTAATATTAGACGTTACTGGTTCTGTTTGTACGACTGTTTCAGTCCGCAACTCATCACTGGTTTCTTGTTCTGGATTTTTTTGACAGCCGCTAAGTAGTAAGACACTAAAAAAGATGGCAGGAAAAATATGCGAGTAAGATTTGGGTCTTGGGAGGAGAGAAAGACGGTTTTTTAACATAAGACTGCTATCCATTAATAGGGCTTTATTTAAGTATAGTAAACCACTGAGAACAATCTAACACGAGTGACGATGTAATAAATTAAGTATTGACGGTAATCAGGAGCCTTCGTTGTTCAGTAAGCTCTCTATGCTCACATAAATAAATACCTTGCCATCTGCCTAGTCGCCTAGTCTCAATACAATACCTCGTCAATTAGTGCAACGGTCATACTTACCCCAACTAGCACGCTTTTAAAATGGACTGGTAGGTCAAAGGGGCGATAGATGTCTCAGCAAAATAAGTAAAGTAACAAAAGACATATTCAGACGCTGTCATAAAAAATCATTCGTATAAAAGATAAGTCGACTATAGTTTGGTAGATTTATTTATGTAGCTTTATTTAAGTGGCTTAGCCTTAGCTTGCTTATGCAGCCGCGCCCGATTGGGTGACAGCCTCGCTAACATAACGGCAGATAAAGGCGTAAAACAGCCTAACATCATATCTGCTAAAGCCTCAGCGCATATCGGTGCTAATGCATAGCCTTTTGCGCCCATGGCCGATAATGTCCAGAGCCGTTTGCTTTGGGCAAGCAAGCCGACTAGAGGATGATAATCCATCGTTTGGGTGCGAATACCAGCGCGTGCTTGCCATGCATCAGTATCACCTGGCAAGACGTTGTTTAACTCAGGGATATCTTCAAGTAATTTATCGTGGTTTTGCTGGTTTTCCTCACTGCGGATATCAATATTTGCATCAGCATCTACAAAGCTGGCACCAAGTAAAAACTGAGGTTGTCCTTCGACAATATTATTTATCTCAGCGTCACCGTCTTGTCCGATAAAGGGGGCGCAATAACCACTATATTTGAGCGGTAATTTAGGCAGTTTGGTTATTTGTTCAGCGGTCGGCGTAAACCAAGATAGCTGCCCGCGGATAGTGCGGCATTCAACGATACGTTTATCTAATTGATGGCTTTCATAGGCAGCGCAAATTACCACATTGTCAGCGATGATAGTCATCGGCTTTTGGCTGCTATTACTATTTTTCTTATCACCATAAACCGTAATCTGTTCTGCCGTTTCTTGAATACTTGTCACGTTAAGCTGCTGATAAGTAATATTTGGGTGCATCAGAATGATAGTTTTTAGTGCTTGTGGATTGACCAAGCCAGACTGTGGTAGATATAAGTTGTCGTCTAAATCCTTTGATTTTAAGCCGCTGACTCGACGCGCTTCTTCTGCACTGATTGTCGTTGCCATCGCATTTGGATAATCAGCAATTTGTTCAGTGCCGATATTGGTTTTTATCAGCAAATCTAAGGTGCCAGTCTGCTCTAGTATTAGAGGTGATTTCTGAATAGCGGCTTGCTGATTAAAGTAACGATAAAGTCTGCCGCTGTATAAGTAACCAATGGAATGCAGGTGCTCATAGACATGATGGATAGGTGTCATGTTTGGCGCGAGGAGGGCGCGAGGATTACCGGATGCGCCAGCAAGCGGCGCGGCCTTATCTACAATCGTCACTTTGATATCGCGGTTGGCGAGTGTCCAAGTAGTGAGGAGTCCTGCAACACCAGCCCCAATTACGATAGTGTGATTATGATGGTTGGATAGAGTTGGAGTATTTTCATTCAACTGTGAATCTTCATTGATGATTGCCGTGAGCATCTCGCGCTTACGCCCAAAACCTTTAACCTTTTTAATCGCAAAACCATGGGCTTGTAATCCGCGTTTAACGATACCAGCACAGCTATAAGTCGCGGCAGTCGTGCCAGTGCGTGATAGGCGCTGCATCTGGGTAAATATACTATCTGCCCATAAAGTTTCATTACAAGAAGGTGCAAAGCCATCTAAAAACCAGACATCGACATAAGGACGATTAATAGTCGATTCAGAATCCAAGCTCGCTAAACTGTCGCTTGCATCACCCAGCCAGATATCAAGCGTCAGGTTATCTTCGATGAATTGTAGTCGATGACAGCCAGTAATAAGCGCTGGATAGCTGGCTAGAAGTTGCTCAATCAATTCAGCCAGTTCAGGAGCGCGCTGTGCCCATAAAGCAAGGATCTGCGTTAAGTCGCTCAGGGGTATAGGATATTTTTCGGTAGTAATAAAATGCAAGCGCGCGGTGGCTAAATGAGGCTGCTGAGTACGAAGCTCACGCCAGAGCTGCCAAGTTGCCAAGAAATTCAACCCCGTACCAAAGCCCAATTCAGCAATAGTAAAACATTGCTTCGCTTCCAGCTTTGTCCATCGCTCTGGCACTTGGTTGTGTTGCAAAAACACATGGCGCGACTCTGCCAGCCCGTCAGCATGTGAGAAGTAAACATCACCAAACTCCCCTGATACTGGTACTTTGTTACCGGAATCATCGTCTTGCCACTCAATCTGAGCGGGCGTAATGATATTTAATGGTTTAGCATTTTTAGTTTTCGGACTAGACATGACGAGTTACTTATATTACCAGCGTTCACGGCGGACAAACACCAGCCACGAGATAAAAATACCGACCAATAAACTGATTAAGACGGTAAATGCCCCGTATAAAAACAGCTGACCTTTACTCTCATAAACAAGTACATTTACTTGAGTTTGTAGGTCATTCACTTGACGCTGCAATTGGGCATTACGGCTTAATAGCTCCTGATTGGCAGTGGATAATGCCTTGTTGGATGGCTGTAATTGTGCCGATAAGGTATCGTTAATATCCAGCGCTGAGTTTTGGGTGGGTTGCCCATTTACGACGACCGCGGCTGATGAATCATTTGCATCAATAGCAGTCACCGTTGGCGCAGCCTGAACCGAAACAGCAGCCATTAGCATTAGGCTAGCGAGACTAAATCTGAGGCAGCGAGCGCGTAACAAAGAGTGATTTGATAAAGAGTCATTTGATAAAAATAGGCACTTACTCACAACGCCGCTACTTTATCATTTGAGCTATCGATAGGAGCGGGCAATGCTTGAACAAACGGCTTGATATCGACATGACTATATACGCCATCTCGTAAATAAGGTTCATCGTTTGCCCAAGACTCAGCCACGTCAATAGAGTCAAAGTCAGCAATGATTAAGCTACCTGACATCTCATTTTTACCGTGCTCAATAGGTGTTGGACCTGCGATAACCAGACGCTTCTCACTTTGTAATAGTTGCAAGCGTGCAAGATGTTCCGCGCGCGTTACTTGACGTTGGGCACTGCTACCCGCGACGTCATAACCGATAATGGCAAATAAGGCCATGCTGCTTCCTCAGTTAATAATAAGAATAAAGCACTAAAATCAATAACAAGACCTTTACTCATTTTTTTAATGAGTCTTGACGATTAATCATTGTCAAAATTAGAATTTAGTATTAAGTGGTTATTTATTATATGATAATAAATATTATTTAACGGTTTATTATTTGGTTGCTTTGTCGCCTAGTGCTGGATTGAGGTGCTTTTTTAATACCGCAAATTGGGCAACCACAAACACCAGCATAATCGGAATCCAACCGTAGGTTTTAAAGTTAATCCAAGCCTCATCTGACATGGTAAATGCCGTGATATAATGCAGTACGCCCATAAAGGCAAAAAACAGCGCCCACGCGACGGTTAGCTTTTTCCAGCCACTCATGGTCAGCGAAAAAACATCTTTCATGGCCAACTGCATCAGCGGCTTATTAATGGCAGCACTTACCAAAAGTGTTATGGCAAAGATACCGTTGATAATTGGTGATTTCCAACGCAAGTAGATGTCGTCACGCAGCAGTAGCGTGCCACCGCAAAAGACGATGGTTAATAATAGAACCACCCACTGTTGTTTATCAAACTTGCCTTTTTGACGCACAAAGTGGATAGCATAAATGATAATAGTGGCAACGAGCAATGCGCCTGCTGCCGCTAAAATGCCATTGTAACGAGCGGCAATAAAAAACGCGATTAACGGAATGAAGTCTAATAAGGCTTTCATAGCAAATAGGATGTCCAACAAAAACGTATGGGGTAGTTTACACGTCTACTGCGGCAAAAAAAAGCAATCAACACGATAATCGTCTTATATGACACGCCTTAGCTAGCTTTCACTCGTTTTACTGATAAAATATTTAGTAACGAGGACACATTTAAGTTAATAGCACATTTAACTTGAACCTATTTTTAAATTAACAACATATTCAAAACCTTAAGGCCCGTTTTATGAAAATCGACTTACATTGCCACAGTACTTGTTCTGATGGGACTTATGCGCCTGCAGAAGTGATACAGCGCGCCCATAGTGCGGGCATCAACGTATTGGCTTTGACCGATCATGATACCTTATTAGGCATCGATGAGGCGCGTGCGGCCGCCGAAGCCTGCGATATACAATTGATCAATGGGGTTGAGATTAGCTGTGAGCATACCTTGAGTGGAGGTTATGGCAAAAACAAATCAACCAATAAAATCATCCATGTCCTTGGACTTGATTTTACTGATTTTGATAAAATGCATGCCACGCTACAGCAACTACAAGACAGCCGCGCTACTCGCGGACAGCGCATCACTGAAAAGCTCAGTGAGTTATTAGATATTGACTATGATGAGCTGTGGCAAGCCGTATGTGACAAAGCGGGTGGTAACCCTCAAGCAGTGGGCCGCGCGCATATTGGACAAGTGTTATTTGAGCGCGGCGAGGTTAAGACTGTGCAAAAAGCCTTTGATAAATATCTGGCGGATAATAAGCCTGCTTATGTGGCTATTGAGGCGCTGACGATGCAGCATGGCATCGAGCTGATCCATGCTTGTGGTGGTAAAGCAGTGCTGGCACATCCAACTCGTTACCAGCTCTCAGCGACCCGCGTGCGTAAACTGATTGAAGAGTTTGCCCAGCTTGGCGGCGATGCTTGCGAGCTGCCAGCTAATAGTGAACCCGTCAGCACTCGTAGAATGGTCGATCGTAGCATCGCTGAACACCAGCTTGCCGCGTCGATAGGAAGCGACTTTCATGGCAGTAATATGCCATGGCGACGTTTGGGGGACGTGCCTCATTTGAACCCTGAGCAACACGGTGTTTGGCAAGCTTTCTCAGCGTTATCTTAGGTGAGAAACACGGCCAAGTAAAAGGTTATTTATTGACTTGTAATTCCATTAAATGTTTTGATAAATAAAATGAAAATTGCCACACTAAACGAGTACATTTGGGTTTATTATAGTTCATGACTCTTGATTGGTGGCGTTGGTTTTGGCTCAATAACTTTCATTATTTGCGGTAGCCCATTATGGCTGTATCGATATCTCATCTAGGCTACAGAAAGCTCTCACGAATGATTTTTGAGTGGCAAGCTGTTGATAGAACGTCGCTGCTCGCTATATTTATTTTGATGGAAGTCTCTTTACATTGGCTATGGTGTTTGTTTGTCTGGTGGCAGCAAGACGCGCTTAGTGATTATGTAGATATCACTCTTTTGTCACCGTTATGGTTGGGCACAACCTTAATAGGGTTGTTTTTTTTGGGCATAATCAAACATTTGTCTCGTTCTGGAAATAATGATAACCGCTTATATAAGTGGCAAATTCTCTTAATGCTACCTTATTCTGCGTATATCGCCATCGTTATTGTCATGGTGGGTTATAGTAGTTTGTTTGCAGGTGTGTCGCTGGTTGGCGGCGCTATGTTGGGCATGATGCTCATCAAACGTCGTTATGTTTGGCGGATATTTTTACTGCAAGTTTTATTGATTCTTTCGGCGATCATATCACCATATTTTGGTATTCATTTACCTAACTTGCGCCAATTAACGGTTATTTATCCTCTCCTTGATACTTATAGCTATTTAAATTATAACGAGGTCATGGCCATTGAAAACGCCATGGCTGCTCTGACTTTTGAAAACAACACCTTAGATTGGAATAATATTAGTGAGCTGCAGCGCTCATCAGCGTTTTTTTGGCGTTCTACCCATGTGTTTTTAGCGTTACCCAAAGCCGTTTTTATTGTTTATATGTTCCGCACCCTGTTATTGATACTGGATGACAGTAAAAGGGAGATTTTACAACACGCCAATCAAGATGAATTGACGCAGCTAAAAAGCCGTCGTTACGGTTTGAGGCAAATGCAGCAAGCGTTACTAAGAATGGGAGATAAACAGGACTTCAGCGTTGTTTTGTTAGATTTAGATTGGTTTAAAGATATTAATGATACCTATGGGCATGACGTGGGCGATCAGGTTTTGGTTGAGGTCGCACAGACGTTGTTGCAGTCTTTAACTGATGAAGCGATTGTGAGTCGCTACGGTGGTGAGGAGTTTTTGATTGTATTGCCAAATACCAAACACGATAGCGCGATGAAAATTGCTCAACAACTACAACGAAGTATTGCAAAACATGTCATCAATATCAAAAATGGTATCAGTTTTAATGTAACGGCCAGTTTGGGATTGTATACTTTGACCCATGATGAGCAAACCTGCCTCAGACAAGCGCACGAAATATCGGTGCAAAAAGAGGCAGCGACTCAGCTATCTAACCCAAAAAACATCAAGTCGCCCAGCAAAAAACGTACCAGCAATCATATGTTAACAGCGCAGTTACCCACTGACATTTGCCAGCGCCTAATCAGTACAGCAGACAAAGCCTTATATGAGGCAAAAGATCGTGGTCGCAATCAAGTTGTCAGTGCCAACGACATGCTAGCCGCAGAAGAAAATACGGTTAATGCCACTTATGCCAGCAGTTAATATATGACCGCTCAGCTATTATTTTTATAAGTAACTATTTAGCTATTAAGTAGTTGATTATGGTGTCTTTAATTCTTCTACCAAACTTGCCAAGACACTGGTAGCAAAACTACCCGTCGTCAAAGTAAAGCTCAGCACCAGCGTCTGCTCATCTTCTTTATCATACCATTCCCAAGATAATGCTTCGATAGGCAAACGCAGTGCTCGTCGTTGTGCCTTAACATCGCGCTTCTCTAAGCCATTTGCCAGCTGACTTAATAATGGACTTTGCTGCACAACAGCGTTTTCAAGCGCTGCGGCCATACCTCTGACTTTATCGTTCTCCGTACCCCAGAGTACGGCAGTGGGATGAATATCACCGCTGGCAAGGCGAACGCGTAACGTCTCATCTAGCTCTTCGCTAGTAAATATCGAGCCTGAGCCATCGAGATTAAAGACTTCGCCCGCCAGTCCAGTATTCCAGCTACCATCACGTACGCGTGCTGCTAATATCTCATTAAATATCAAGCTACGCGCAGCAGACAGCTCCATCGAATTCTGCTCGCGCGGTACGCGTTTACGCTTGCTCTTTTTTGGTTGTGGTCGACTTTCTTGGGCTGGACGCGCAAACAGTGCCAAAGCTTCTCTAATATTATTACCGTTACGTCCAAAACGCTGCGGACCGAAGTAGTTGGGTATGCCACTTTTACTGATATTTACTAAATGCTGCTCGACACTGTTGTTGGTACTTTGCTTAGCCGATAAATCCTGTGCAGACGTTTGCATTGATAAGTCTGCAAACTGGATGTCACGCAGTGTAATGATAAATTGGTTGGCGCGATGCGTGCCGCGATTGAGCTTTTTGTTATGCCAATGCTGCGCAAGTATCGTGACGGCCTCATTTTCTCCGATATCGACTGGTGCAAATGTGGATTCTGGCAGTTGCTTCTTGGGTAGCCGCAGGCTAAACCATTGGGTCGTCAGCGCATGGCGGTCTTTTAAGCCTGAAAAACCCACATCACGCAATGCAATCTCCGCCCATTCTGAGAGGAGTTTGGCCAGATAGGCCGTATTCATCCCAGACTTTTCTATATGCAACCATAAATGCTCGCCTTCACCCGTAAAATCGAATGGAAGTATCTCATTGACGACAAAGTCTGCTGTATGGGCTTTATAGGTCGCTTGTTTTAAAGGTGGCGTTATTGGCTGCGGTAATTTGGCAGTATCAGTGGCGGCGCTAATATCGATACTTGCGCTATCAAATGCTTCGTTATTAGGTAGTTCGTTAGTGTTTACAGTGTTATCTTGAGAGATCATAAATTAGTCTTTTGTTTTGATGATTAATTTAAAAAGTAGGTGGTAGCGTTAGAGATAAAAAGCCAAAAATTACGTTTTGCAACGCAGTGGGTATACAAAAAAACACCGCGAGAGTAGTGGGCTTGCTACTATCAATGAATATGATTTTATTGGGATTTGGTTGATTAGGCGTCACTTCTTTGATATGACTGTCTCAACACATTTTAATCAGGAATAATTATAACCGTTAAGGAAGACTTATGAGCAATACAATGATAAACACCGTCACCATTAGCAAAGCTGATATTCCAAGTGGTGGCATGAAATCCTATAAACAGGATGACGATAGTATCATTTTAATCACTCGTGATGAGAATGAGTTTAGTGCATTTGACGGTAAATGTCCGCATGCTGGAGCAGATTTGGGCGATGGACTACGCTGTGGTAACCGCGTCATTTGCCCGTGGCATCATGGTACTTTTGACAGTCGTGATGGGACGTTATTAGAGCCGGTTGCTATGACAGGCTTGACCCAATATGAGCTGACAGATGATGGCGATAATTTAACCGTTAATACAGCCGCTAAAATAGATAAACAGATTAAAAACGACAAAATGACCGACACTCATACGATTATCGTAGGCGGCGGTGGTTCGGGCTTTATGACTGCTAATCAGTTACGTCATACTGGCTATGGTGGCAAGATTACCGTGATTAGTGCCGATGATAAAGCCCCTTATAACCGTCCATTATTGTCCAAAGCCTTTTTGGCAGGGAATATGGGTGAGGATAAATTGCTACTGGGCGGTGCTGATTGGGCGAGTAAAAATGATATTGACTTGCGCTTAAACCAAACTGTCAGTGAGGTATTGGCCAATGAACGTACGATTGTGGTTAAAGATAAAAATGGTAATAGTGATAAACATACTGCCGATTTCTTAGTCGTGGCAACAGGCGCTGAGCCAAAGATACCACCATTTAAAGGTGCCAATCTTGATGGTGTTTATACGTTACGTAGTATGGATGATGCCAAATTGATTAAAGCTGCCAGTCATGACCAGCGTGTGGTCGTTGTTGGTACAGGTTTTATCGGTATGGAAGTCGCTTCAGCATTGGCGCAAGCAGGAACGACCGCCTCTATTACCGTTATCGGCCAAGACAATCGTGTCATGGGCAATATTGTCTCTGAAACTGTCAGTAATGCGCTGATTAAGCTGCATGAAGAAAAAGGCATTAAGTTTGTCTTTAATGCCAGCGTTGCTGAAATCACTGGAATTGAAAAACCTACTGATAATAGCAAAGAGAACTTCTCGCAAGTTGGTGGCGTTAAATTAGCAAATGGTGAGCAAATAGATGCCGATATCGTCATTTTAGGTACTGGTGTGTCTCCACGTACAGAGCTATTCAGCGAAGTAAACGACCCAGATGGTGTGCAGGTTGATGATCACTTGCAACTACGTAACGGCGTTTATGCATTGGGTGATATCGCCAAAGCCACCAATCAAATGGGACGCATGCGTATCGAACATTGGCGCGTGGCATTGCAGCATGGCATTGTGACAGCAGCATCGATATTAAATGATGCGCAAGTGGATACCTTAGAGGAGCGTATTCCTTTCTTTTGGACGATGCAATATGGCAAAAGCCTACGCTATAGCGGACATGCGGCCTCACCAGATAATAACCTCTTATTTGGCTCACCTGATACACTAAATTATATCGAATACTATTTCGATGATGATGGCGAAGACACGCGGGCGACTGCCGCCAGTTCGCTAGGTCGAGACAAAGAGTTGGTTGCTTTCTCTGAGCTATTACGCCGCGGTCATGCGCCCACGCGTGCACAGCTTAATTCAGGATTTGATATTATCGAGCAAGCCCATGTATTATCGCGCTAGTAGTCAAAACTGATACGTATTATTATTAAGGCTGGTCTATTCACTTAGGTCAGCCTTAATAATATGTCTATAGGAAAAGGACCACCGACAATATGAAGAAAGATGCTGTATTTTTACGTCAAGCTAAAGCTAACGACGTTCGCGCACTCGAGCAGTTATTAAACCGCTGTTATCGGCAAGACGAAGGCTGGACCAATGAGGCAGGCTTAGTGGGCGGTATACGAACCACTCAAGCTGAGCTTGCAGCCGTCATCGCTGACCCAAAATATTACGTTTTTATTTATCCAAAAACCACGACAGGTCAACGCGATGGTGCAGAAACAGGTGAGCTATTGGGCTGTATCGCAGTCGACATAAAAACTGATGCTGACTTAAACAAAAGTGGCGGCAATCAAAGTGTCAGTCATAAAAAAGCCTATATCGGCATGTTTGCGGTACTGCCTGAGCTGCAAGGGTATGGCGTTGGTCATCAACTATTGCAGGCCGCAGAAACTTTTGCCACTCGTCATTTGCAATCAGACCTACAAGCATCTGATAACAAACCTATTCGTCTGACCATGTCTATTTTAAGCCACCGTCCTGAGCTCTTGTCTTATTACCAGCGTCGCGGTTATCAGTTAAATGGCAATAAAATGCCGTTTCCAATTGATGGCAATAATGGCGAGCCCAAACGCCAAGATTTGGAATTATTAGAGTTAGAAAAAATCGTTAGTCAATAAGGCTTATTTTAATTTTAAACTAACTCTGAAAATCCCCAAAAGTCATAAACAGCCCAGCACTCAGCAGTAAAAACGCCACCAAAATTAAGCGCTTAAACCAGTTAAAAGCTGGTAAGCGCGTGGCATTATCATCGGACATTAAGTAAGCAAATAGGCAAATCAGGCTGGCGACTAACGTCATAATACCCAGACCAATCGGTAATATAAAAAAATACATCTGCCACACAGTCATCTCGCAACGGTCATTATTAACCGCATCATAACAGCATCACGATTGTCCTGTCTGTATTAGGACGTATCCTCAATGAGCACATTTATACATTTAATGGTCTTAAAGTGGCTAGGTTTTGTTAACCGTCGTCTGAAAACTTATCAACAGGCCTAAGTTAATAATAAAATTTTAAGTATAAACAGACAAATATCTTGAAATTAAGTTGGGTTTTGAGCAATAAATCTGTATAGTTCAGGTAACATTATAGATACATAGAAGGTAACGTGAAAAATTTAAAGAAATTGGCATTAGTCCTATTATTAACCCCACTATTTGCAGCCTGCTCTAGTGGCCCTTCTGATAGCACTGTCGAGGGATTAATCGAAGCGCAGTATGAGCAAATGGATAGCGCAATGGATGATGTGGTGGCTGGTGCCGGCAACGATGAAATGGTACAGGCTATGAGTGGCATGATGGAAGGCATGATGCCAAAGCTTGAAAGCGTTGATAATATCAGCTGTGATACCACTGATGGCGAAAATACCTATATGTGTACCGCTGAAGTGACGCAAAGTATAAACGGTAATAGCCGAATGAATAAAGGTGGTTTTCGTGTTTATAAAATCAATGATGAGTGGGTGTTGGGTAATTAGAGACACAACTCGATATTTAAG
>NZ_JBQSXN010000077.1:0-14454 GCF_052378235.1 Psychrobacter sp. AOP3-A1-26 | reverse complement strand
AGTGTCATTAAATAGTGGCGTTAATAAAGATTTCATTTAGTTAGGGGCTGTATTCTATACAGCCCTTAGTAATTCAATAAGGAATAAAAGCCAGATTAATGACACAGGTATTAATCCTGACATTAACCCAGCTTATGACATATTTTTGAGCTTATATAATATAATTACTTGGTAGGAGTAAGTTCTGGGTAGCCAAGGGCGTAGAGCGTGCCTTCGAGTCCCGTCACATTGATGGCGGCATCAGCACGGGCTTGGACGATTGGTTTGGCATGATAAGCGACACCCAAATCAGCAATGGCCATCATCGGCAAATCATTGGCACCATCACCGATGCAGACGACTTGTGACATCGCGATACCCAAACGCTCAGCCGTATACTCGACGATAGCCGCTTTTTTGGCACCATTGACGATGGGCAGCTGTATATGACCAGTAACTTCGCCTTCGTCAATATCTAAAGGATTGGCATGAACCTCGTCAATGCCCAATTGCTCAGCGATATAGCGGGCAAAATAGGTAAAGCCACCTGATACGAGGACCGTATGATAGCCCAAAGCTTTTAGCGCGCTGATGGTGGTGCGAGCGCCCATGGATAGCGTTAAGCGACTGCATATATCATCAAGCACGTCGGTTGAAATACCCTTTAATAACGCCACACGCTGGGCGAATGATTCATCAAAATCAATCTCACCGCGCATGGCCGCCTCGGTAATGGCTTCGACTTGCTCGCCGATTCCTGCTGTCTTGGCCAATTCAACGATGACTTCTTGCTCGATTAAGGTGGAGTCCATATCAAAGCAGGCAAGCTTATGAGTACGCAGCATATGACCGACCGACAGAATATGACAATCGACCACATCTAAGTTATCGACATTATCTGCACGGCTAGTATTTTTATATTCTTCATTTAGGTCGTGACGCAAGCGTGTCGTCAGCTGATCATCGATGATATGAGCCGCCGCTGTTTTTTTGCCAGGATGCATGAGTGTGTCGGTCACGGGCACCAGCAGATAGCGAAATACTTGTGCGTGGGTAAAGGGTAGGCGCTGGGCGTGTGCTGCCGTTGGCTCGGTATCAGACACGGTAATATTGACAAAGCTGGCATCCGTATCTTCAGCGACGGTGACCAAATGCCAGTTTGGCTGCTCATCGACCCATGATTGTACATACTGGTGAATATCAAGCGTCGATACCTTGGTCGGTAGTACCACAATGAGAGCAAAAACAGGTAAAGATTGTAGCGCGTCAAAATCCTGTAAATTGGTGTCGTTAGGCAGTAGTGACGCAATAGAATCAACGGCTTGTTGCCATGCTTTGCTGTCTTTTGGTAACGAATAAGATGTATTGTTTGGCATGGCTCAATGGTCCCTTGTATGCTCATATAAGATTGGGAATCATAACAGTTTTACCGAGCAGCCCCTAGTAGAATAAAAGAAAATTATTACAATAAATTTATACGCTTAGCTAAAGCCATAACCCTTACTATGGTGATATAGTACATAGAGTAAGCGAAAGATTTGTTGAGAATAGACTGTGCCAAACATACTTGTACAACAAATCTACTGTACGATGGCAACGTCTTATAAATAGTGTTTTATTAAATATTATTTATTGAAGTGTTGAAGTGTTGAAGTGTTGAAGTATTAAATTGCACAAATATAGCTGTGTATTCTTCCAGAAAATGAGCGATAGCCTCGTTTCTTATTTCCATTTATCCAAAAAAGTTTAACATATCATGACGTATTTAGCGCCGCGGCAAGGGTTGTTTGCCATTATTCTTCTGGTTAGTTTTTGTTTACAGACTCTATTATTGGTCATCAGTACCGATCAGCAGCTGAGCAAAAGTCGTGCGTTAAAAGGCGAGCAAATGGTCGCCCAGCTGATTGATGAAGCGAGGCTGTCTTTAGAGAATAAAGACCGCGTCAGCTTAAGCGTCATTGCCAATCGCTATACCAGCGAGCAAGACGTGACCCGCATACTGATTAAAGACAGTAATGATGATGTCTTAGTGCCAGTCGGCAATGCGCCGATGCAGCAGGGCGATACGATTCGTCAAATCGCGACCAAAGGCGATGCGGTGATTGGTAGCGTAGCGTTGACCATAAAGGACGTCAGCAAAGGCGAAATTATCGCTATGCAGTGGCCATTTGTCATTGGCACTATGTTGCTGCATTTGTTACTTTGGTTGATTTATGGCCACCTTGCCCGTCCAACCAAAGAGCAAATTAATGCTTTGAGCCGTGATATTCAAGATTTGCACCGTGAGCAATATATGCAAATCGATCAGCGCAGCCATGACCGTGATCGTGAGCGCCGTACAGCGGACAGCCAAGTAAATAATGATCAAATGGATGACAGTCGAACAGCTATTGGTTCAACGGGTAGTCCGAGTGATAAAGAAGCAGGCAATCCATCAAGCAGTGTCCGTAAGCTGGATATACATAGCGCGGTCAATCAATATGTCAGAACTCAGCAGCATCAAGATTTGGCAGACGATGAAGGTCATGATATAAAACACTCCGATTACCAGCCGACCGCTAACACACAGAGCGAGGCGCATGACGCTGATAGCAGTATGACTAAAGCCAGCAGTGGTCATTCTCGCTTATCTGGCACACGTGCATTTGATAGTGTCAAAGTACAAATCGTTTTTCATGACGAATTCAATATGCTCGAGCGCCTCGCACCTGCCCAGCGCCTGCCTTATCTAGCATTATGTACTCAATTATTGAACCAAGCGGTAACTGAACTACTTAAGCAGCCATTGTTGCTTGGAGTGAGTGCGATGAATGAGCCTCACTTTGATGACAGGGGCGCTAGTGTATTGTTAAAGGCGGATAACAGCCATGCAAAAGTCGCGCTAGCAGGTGTGATGCTCGGCAAACTGTACTTGATGCTCAATAAAATTATTCACGATAAGCATATTGAGCTGACGCGCTTTGCCCTACCTGCAAAAGTGGGGGTCAGCGATGAGGCACAAGCAGATGAAATGTCTCAGTTGCTCCACGGCGTCGGCAAAAAAGAGCAGATGCTCATTTTATTACCAAATGAAGGCCTGAGACAAATCGGCAATCATGTGCAAGTTCATAGTATCATGCGCCCAACCACTGTTTATGAGCGCGAATGTGCGATATTCGATGGTGGTAATGACGCGATGATTCAGCGTTTAGCAGATGTCCGTAATGCGGTTTTGATGATCGAAGCTGCTGATGAGGCTCAAGCTTAATCGCCCAGTTATCGATACGTAGTTTTTAGATTAATAGATAATTGTCTGCTGTATTGATGGTATCATTCTCTTTTTGTTAAAGATTAAATAGACCATAGCGATAAAAAGCATTGACAACATTCAACAGAGACTTTATAAGGCATATATATATTGATGTATTTTCAATACCCTTGCTAAAAACGATAGGAGCTTGTCATGAGTAATGCTGATATTGATGACGATTTTGATGATAATTTTGTCGACGACGATGATGCAAAGATGGTGGAAGAAGCTGAAACGAGCGTGCGTACACGCCTCAGTAGCCTTGAAAAGCGCCGATTAATCGATAACTTGCTAGAAGAAAAGCGTTTGGCCAAAGAGCTAAAAGACGATCTAGATGATATAGACAGTTTCGACGAAGATGGTGATGATTGGGAAGATGACGATCTTTAGTTTTTAAACTTTGGATAGGGTCTAAGTTGAGTAGGGTTTAAGTAAGGGTGCTGAGTCATTTAAGCCGACTAAAGCCCTTTAATAACTGCTAGTTATGTAACTGTGTTAAGCTGGTAGGCTACTATTTTTCTTGGTTTTCTATAGTGTTAGCCATTCATGCTATGCCACTATTTTATGCAGCTCTATGCAACGATTCTTACTTTATTAACTGATTGTTTATTGTGACTGACACAACCTAACTCTCTATCTTTTAAGGACAATGACCTCATGAGTAACCCTTTAAGCTTTGATGAATTACTAGACTATTTAGACAATCAAGAGAGCCAGTTTGTGCTCGATAGTGTCGCCGCGCATGGCTTTTTGACAGCGACAGTCATTGGGCGTCCATTGCCGAATTGGATAGATGCGCTGTTTGAAGGTCACGCGAGCGAGATTCCAGATAATGTCATCGATGGTATCAAGCGCTGGCGCGACTCTATTATGGCTGAGTTAAAAAACGAGACGCCTATCGAGCTACCGTTTGGTGAAAATGCTGGTGATGAAGAAGTGGCAGTCGATTTTTCAGATGAGTCAGATATCGTGGCATGGTCAATCGGCTTTGTCGATGCGATGTATGGTGACGAGGCCAGTGATTGGTTTGAGGATGAAGAGACCGCAGAGGACGTAGCAGTCTTGACCTTGCCAATGATTGTGCTAAGCGGTATCGACGATGAAGATCCAGAGCTTGCGCAGATGCGTAACGATGAAGATAAAATGGCACAAATGGCCAATAGTATCGAAGGTAACTTAACTGAGCTATTTTTATTATTTCATACCAACGACTAAAGGCATTGATCTGTAAACACCTATTGTTGCTATGAACTTTTTCCTATGAGCTTTTTCCTATGAACTTGTTGCTATGAATTTCTCTTGCTTGCTGTTGAACGTTTTTTATAACTCTATAAGTTACCGATAAGGCAGTATTATGACTGTGCAACTCTCCAATCTTGAGCACTTGCCCAACTATCAAATTACTGAGCGCTTAGATGTGGTGTACGGGAGTACGGTACGTTCAAAGCATGTCGGCAAAGACTTGTTTGCTGGGCTTAAAAACATCGTCGGTGGTGAGCTGACGGCTTATACCGAGCTGCTAGAAGAATCGCGCCAAGAAGCGATAGACCGCATGGTTATCAAGGCAGAAGCCTTGGGTGCAGATGCCGTCGTCGGCCTGCGTTTTTCGACCTCTAGCATCGCCCAAGGTGCCTCTGAGTTGTTTGTTTATGGTACCGCTGTTAAAGCCATACCGATGTCGCAGCAATCCTATCAAAGCCCACCAAGCGACCCTCATTATCCGTCTGGTCAGCAGCCAAGCTCACAAAACTCCGCACCAGCACCGACCGATGATTTACCACGTTTCAATCCTTTTGGTTAGCTAACCAAATTTTAAAGCCTCAGCGCTTTTTTATGATAAGAGACGTGATATGAATAACTCCCTTACCCAAATGTTGATGAACTACGCGCCGCTTATTGTGTTATTTGTGCTCGGCTGGTTTTTTGGCTCGCGCCATGAGCGCCAGCATTTAGCACAGTTGAGTATTGCGGAGCAAGAATTGGGTCACATTATCGTATCGACGGAGCGTTTTTATCAGCCGAGCGTTGCAGAGCATAGCCAAGGCGAGTTGGTACTCGGTAGCGTGGTTATCGCCCAAGATTATTTTAAAATGATTATCGCTCGGGTGTTAAGTATCTTTGGCAAAAACTTAACCACCTACGAGACCTTATTAGACCGCGCCCGCCGTGAAGCAGTAGTACGTATGCGGACGCAAGCAAAAGCCAAAGGCTATAATCATATCTACGGCTTACGATTCGAGGTGAGCAATATCAATCAATTGGGCAGCATGGTAGAAGCCATCGCTTACGGCACAGCAGTCGTGAGTACGGACACGGTTGACGTTGCTGATACTACTGCTCATTCTAACTTTTTAACCTAAATGTCTTTTTAGATATACGCTTTTTCTCCTCCATGCCTTTCCTTCTACATGCTTTTTATCAAATTCCTTTTGCTACGTTAATTACGTTAAACACGCTCTAATAAGGTTAAAAACTTTAGATAGAGAGTGGTGTATTAGCAATCTGCATGCTATAAAATCTAAGGCCGACGGGGGCTTATGTTTATTCTTGCCTCTGCTTTATCATTAGCCGTTTGTTCTTTGACTTTTTCGACTTGAAATAAGAAGGTACGGTTTTTGAGTACCGCGACGAACACCACGCCACCGATCGTATTGCCCACCAATACTAGGGCTAAAAACAGTAAATAACGCCATAAACTGACGGTATTACCGTATAGCAAGGCCGAGAATACCTCGATATTACCGACGATACTGTGGTGTAAACCCAAAAATCCGATACTACCGGTAATGAGGGTAACCAAGACGATGCGGCTAAGTGTATCGCGTGCAGAGGTCACAAGCCACGCGGCTACTCCCATCATCCAGCCTGCCAATATGGAACTACCAAATATCACCCACCATTCAAACCCTAAAATATGTTCAGCATAAGTATCAATGTCGCTCACGCTAAACAACTGCATGTTTAAGCCCAAACCAACCATTAATGCGGCAAACAAACAACCGCCAACAACGTTGCCCGCGATCACAGTGCTCCACAGCCGTAGCAACTTATGTAAAGGCTCGATTTTATTGAGTACTGGAAGGCTCAATAATGACGTTTGCTCGGTGAATAATAGCGATTGACCAATGACCACAATGATAAAACCAATCGGATAAAGTAGGGAAGCGAGTACGATGGAGTATTGACTGGGTAGCACATCGCTGAGTAGGGAAAAAGCGGCTAAAATCATAAAAAAGCTAATGCCAATCTCAAGTCCAGCAGTAAAAGCACTGGTAAACAGCGAGCCAAGCGAGCGCTCAAAGGTTTCTTTGGCATCCATCACTTGCTCAACCAATATACTGGCGTAGCTTTTTGCTTGACTTACATTGTCGTCGTTAGCGACCTTTTTGATGGTTTCTTTATCTTCATCGCTCATATCTTCAGAGAAATCTTCATCCTCTAAATTTTCAGTCGCATCGGTGTCACCGTCATCCTTGTCAGTGCTATCAGTGTTTTCTTTTTCTTCTTCTTCATCAGGCTCAACATAGGTATATATGTTTTTCTGGGTATTATCAGCTTTATAATAATAGATAGCAGTATCATCGATGACGTTTTTATCATCGACATTATTGGCTTGAGAATTATTTGTACGCTCAGTATCTTGGGACACGGTCAGCTCGCTATTTATCTGATATTAATTTTATTATTCTAACCATTCTATCGTATGAACATCGCTTGTTGTGTTGAGAATTCAGCCAATTGCTGTGGTTTACTGTTGTTAATTGGACAATGCCGCTCTGTACGTCTGATAAATGTTCTTAGCATCTAACAAAATCTGGCCATCTGCGTTAAAATCACTCTATTAATTATTATCCCTAATTTTTGCCTTATTTGTTTAACCACATTCATTTTAACAAAAGACCATTCTATTATGAGCAATCCTAATATTAATTCTAACGCCACTCTGACTCAATCTATCCAAGCGGCGCTAAGCCAACTTGAAAATGCGTACAATCCTGCACAGGTCGAAGCGGGCATGTATCAAGGCTGGGAGGACAGTGGTTATTTTCAGCCGACATTTGATAAAGACGAATCATTTTCTATCGCGCTACCACCACCGAACGTCACTGGATCGCTGCATATGGGTCATGGTTTTAATAATGCCATTATGGATGCGCTGACTCGTTATCATCGCATGGATGGTGACAATACGCTTTGGCAACCGGGTACGGATCATGCCGGTATCGCCACCCAAATGGTGGTTGAGCGTCGCCTCGAGGCACAAGGTATCAAGCGCCGTGATATGACTCGCGAAGACTTCATCGATAAAGTGTGGGAATGGAAGGAAGAGTCGGGCGGCAATATCACCAGCCAAATTCGCCGTTTGGGCAGCTCGGTCGATTGGTCGCGTGAGCGCTTCACCATGGATGATGGTTTATCCAATGCGGTAAAAGAAGTATTCGTGCGTCTGTTCGACGATGGTTTGATTTATCGTGGTAAGCGTTTGGTGAACTGGGATCCAAAATTCCAAACCGCGCTATCGGATTTAGAAGTCGAAAATCATGACGAAAAAGGCAGCTTGTGGCATTTCCGCTATCATTTCACTGATAAAGAATTGCAAACTCAAGATGGCAAAAACTATCTGGTCGTAGCAACCACACGCCCTGAAACCTTACTTGGCGATACCGCTGTTGCGGTCAATCCAAGCGATGAGCGTTATTCACACCTGATTGGTAAAACCATCACTTTGCCCATTACCAATCGCGTGGTGCCTATCGTCGCTGATGATTATGTCGAAAAAGACTTTGGTACCGGCTGCGTAAAAATTACCCCAGCGCATGATTTTAATGACTATGAGCTTGGTCGTCGTCATAGCCTGCCGTTGATTAATATCCTTGATGAGAGTGCTAATATTTTACCAGCGATGGAAGTTTATCCTGATCTACAAACGCGTGAGCCAACCTTAGAGACTACGCCAAGCGACTATGCAGGACTTGAGCGTTTTGCTGCGCGTAAGTTTTTAGTGGCGCAAGCAGGCGAGCAAGGCTGGCTAGAGGACATCGAAGACTACGCGCTAAAAGCCCCGCGTGCTGAGCGTGGCGGTACCATCGTTGAGCCATGGTTGACCGATCAATGGTACGTAGCGGTCAATAAACTTGCCAAGCCTGCGATTGACGCGGTAGAAGATGGCCGAATTGAGTTCGTTCCTGCGCAATATAAAAACATGTATATGGCGTGGATGACGGACTTGCAGGACTGGTGTATCAGCCGTCAGCTGTGGTGGGGACACCGTATCCCTGCGTGGTATGACGACGCGAGCGGTGAGATTTATGTCGCCCGTGATGAAGCCGAAGTGCGCACTAAATACAATTTAAGCGATGATGTTAAATTACGCCAAGACGATGACGTACTTGATACGTGGTTTAGCTCGGGGCTTTGGACATTTAGTACGCTTGATTGGGCGGACGTCAATGCTGATCCACGCGTACTTGAAACCTTTCACCCGACCAGCGTCTTGGTCACCGGTTTTGACATTATTTTCTTTTGGGTTGCACGCATGATCATGATGACCATGCACTTTGTGAAAAATGAAGATGGCACCCCACAAGTACCGTTTAAAACCGTTTATGTTCATGGTTTGGTTCGTGATGGTAACGGTCAGAAGATGTCTAAATCGAAAGGTAATGTCTTAGATCCTATCGACCTTATCGATGGTATTGATTTAGAAGCGCTGGTTGAAAAACGCACCAGTAATATGATGAACCCAAAAGACGCCGCCAAAATCGAAAAGCAAACCCGTAAAGAGTTCCCAGAAGGTATTCCAGCTTTTGGTACTGACGCGCTGCGCTTTACTTTTACCTCGCTTGCCAGTACCGGTCGCGATATCAACTTTGATCTCAAGCGTGTTGAAGGTTATCGCAATTTCTGTAATAAAATCTGGAACGCCAGCCGTTTTGTACTGATGAATTGTGTGGACAAAGAGGGTAATGCTCAAGCGATTGACCAAGCTGCGAACCCTGAGGTGTGGGAACTACCAGAAAAGTGGATTATGAGTCGTCTAAACTCGACGATTACCTCTATTCATCAGCACTTTAGCCAGTATCGCCTCGATATGGTCAGTCATGATATTTATGAGTTTATCTGGAATGAATACTGCGATTGGTATGTTGAGCTTGCCAAAGCCAGCCTCAATGATGATTCGGTATCGGACGAGCGTAAAGCGCAAATCCGCTACATACTGCTGCACGTCCTTGAGACCGCACTACGTTTTAGCCATCCGATTATGCCGTATCTAACCGAGCAAATTTGGCAGACTGTCGCGCCGCTACTAAATCGTAAAGACACCGATAGCATCGTGATTGCTGATTATCCACAAACCGATACTGCGCAAATTAGTGAACAAGTCGAAGCCGATATGGAGTGGCTACAACAGCTGATCGCCAGCGTGCGCAATATCCGTGGTGAGATGAAACTGGGTAATGCCGTACGTCTACCAGTCTTGCTACAAAACATCTCTAGCGATGAAGAGGCGCGTCTATCGCGTATCAAAAACCAATTTAAGGCACTTGCTAAGGTCGAAAGCCTAGAGATTTTGGATAGTAGTGACGGCTCTGATAAAAAGATACCATTATCATCATCAAGTATGGTTGGTCAGCTGCGTGTACTTGTGCCGATGAAGGGACTGATTGACCCAACGGCTGAGCTGGCTCGTTTAGGTAAGTCATATGATAAGTTGAAAGGTCAAGCTGAAGGCATCTCGCGTAAGCTCGGCAATGAAGGGTTCGTTAGTAAAGCGCCTGCCGAAGTAGTCGATGCTGAGAAAGTGAAATTGGCTGAGTTAGAAGGGCAGTTAAAAGCTATGGCAGGGCAGATGGAAGAGTTAAAGGCGTTGTAGTATATTTTTAATGATGGTTCTATTACCTGTAGTTTTGGTTATGGCGGTTCTGTATTTTTACTGGAATCGCCATGAGCCATTAGACAGATATGCCATTTTCGCCACCATATTTATGATGGTATTCTTGATTTCGCTTCTTTTTTTAGAGCCAAGCTTACCCAGTCATCAACGTATCGGCACGCTGTTTATCGTGTTGCCGCTTGTGTCTTATGGGGCGATATTGTTTCCTGAGATGAACCCGAATATGCCTGTACAAGGTACAAAAGGGTTTGGTTGGCTTGGATTAGTGGTGACTGTGATCATTTTGGTTGGGTTTAAAGTTTTTTAAATGTAGGTCTATTCTGAAAAAGTACAAACTCCTTATTTTGAATTAGACAACTTGGATGACATTAGCGAAGAAGCCTTATATGAAAACATGCTAGAAGAGTTTCCAAGCTGGCTAAAAGAAGCATGCGAGATAGGGTTGATAGCGAACTAAATCAGAGTTTTGTCACTAGAAAGTAAAACCGTTATTGCCTTATGTGATAGCGGTTTTTTATTTCAAAGCTTTAATTAAATACATCAACTCACTTACCCAACATACCTATCAATAGCAAAAACTTCATAAAAATAGCCTTGTACCTTTTTGTGTGATATTGCATGCTTAGCTACCTATATAGGTCATTATTTTAAGCAGCGTTTTAGCTGTATAGCCTATATACTTTAGTATCAGCCATTCGATATCAGCCAATGACAGCATTTATATGAGCCAAAACAAAAAAGCCTTTTATTATCGACCCAAGACCAATCAACACAACAGCCCAACCGTGCGTTGGACGTTTTTGATATTGGGCTGGGTGTTTTTTGTCTTGGGAATTATTGGTGCATTATTGCCAGTGATGCCGACCGCGCCTTTTATATTACTGGCAGCAGGGTGCTGGGCGCGTAGCTCACGACGTTTTCATTTTTGGCTCATTAACCACAAATATTTTGGTAAGTTCGTCCGTGATTGGGAGAGTAATCATGCCGTGCCGCTGTATGCTAAGTGGTTAGCGGTAGTAATGATGACCTTATCTACGTCGATGTTGTTTTATCGGTTACCAGCCGATATGATATGGATGGCATGGCTGGTAGCCGCGGTGTGTACTGGGGTGGCTATCTATTTATTCCGATTACCAAACGCCAAGTAATCTGCTATTTTGGGCAAAAAAGACGATTATTTGTAACCAGTTACACGAAATGTCATATATAACTTGCGATACTGCAATGGACATCCTATAATGTGTCCAAGCTTAAGAGCAGTTCTGCACCAAATCATTACCTCGTAGTATTAGTTATAATCCTTCGTTTTAATATTTATCGTTCAGTAGCTATTTGCAAGCGTTACCGGTCACTAGACCATTAATAAATTAAAAAGTAGGATTATCGATATGTCAGATACTCAAAAAGGTACAGTTAAGTGGTTCAACGAAGCTAAAGGCTTTGGTTTTATCGCTCCAGAAAACGGCGCAGACGTTTTTGCTCATTACAGCGAAATCACTGGTTCAGGTTTCAAAACTTTGGCTGAAGGCCAAGAAGTTGAGTTCACTGTAACTCAAGGCCAAAAAGGCCCACAAGCACATAACATCGTTGCTATCTAATTCGTCTTTTTATAGATGAATGACTAGATAAAAAGATGTGTAAAAAACGAACCTAAGGGTTCGTTTTTTTTCGTCTATATTTTGATATTATACCATTCACAAAAACTAGAGTAGCAAGGAAAACGAGTGCAAGTGCTACGAACTGTAGACTAAACGAGTTTGACACACAGCTAATCGTACTTTTTGGGTTTGGTATTAGTAGGTTAATATTAAGAGCTGAATCGAATATCTTTAAAATGAAAAAGCCTACGAACTATAATGATCGTAGGCTTTTTTTATTTTATTTTAAGATAATGAAGGTCATTAAGATTATTAAGGTCAGTTTAAATTAGCGGATAAGCATTAAATAACGTAATTTATTAGAAGGAACTGATCCCAATATTAATCAAACCGCCACCTATGATTAACCAAGCAAACATAATGGCCCCTAAGATAAGAGGTTTAACCCCAGCTTGTTTAATAGCGCTCATATGAGTGGTTAAGCCAAGTGCAAACATCGCCATCGTTAGCAGGATATCATCGAATATGACCATGCTATGCTCAAAGCCTGCAGTCATCGGGATCCAAGTATGCAGTAACACTACCAAAATAAAGATAAAAGCAAACCAAGGGACTTTGACTTGTTGCACGCGATTCATCAATGAGGGTTTTTCACCATTCTCGCTACTGCCTTTGGTTAAAGCAAACGACAATATCAATAAGAAAGGGGCGAGCATCATGACTCGTATCATCTTGGTGACGACAGCCGTATTACCAACATCGGTGTTCACCGCATTGCCAGCGACCACCACTTGCGCGACTTCATGAATGGTTGAGCCAGTATAAATACCATACTGCTGGGCGTTTAGCCAAGGTTGCAACCAGCCGAGATGATATAAAAATGGATATAACAGCATCGCAATGGTACCAAAGACCACCACTGTCGCTACGGCAATAGTAACTTTGTGTGCTTCTGCTTTGACCACGGGCTCTGCGGCAATGACTGCTGCGGCGCCGCAAATACTAGCGCCTGAACCGATCAATAACGTCGTTTGCTTATCGACTTTTAACCATTTTGTACCCAGCCAGTAGGTCAATAAAAACGTCGACGTCAGTACCAGTGCATCTGTCATTACGGCTGGCATACCGACGCTAGCTACTTGGGTCAATGTCAGCTTAAAACCATAAAATATAATGGCAAGGCGCAAAACCTGACCTTTGGCAAAGCCAACGCCTGCACTTAATTGGTCAGAAAAATTTGGATAAACCGTATTGCCGAGTACCATCCCCAGTAAAATTGCCAGCGTTAGGGATGACAGTCCAACGATGCGACCATTCGACCAAGTGTCTAAGCTCATATTTAACCATAAGCAAAACAAACTACCAATCAGTACGAAGATAAGCCCTATGGCCTCGCGGTTATGCGGGACGTAGTTATTTACTGATCGGGTTAAAGTGTTCATGGCACATACATCCTATTATTTATTCTCTATAATCGAAATAAGCATAAGCTTATGAATAGGCAGTATAAGCCAAGTCGATTTATAATAAAAACAGATTAATAAGATATAAACTATCGATTTTTCAGGTCGATAAAGGGTTTTTAGGTATTATAAATAGGTTATTTAAGCAGATAGAAGGTTTGAGGAAATATGAAAAAAGCCATGCAGACTTTACCGAGGATTACGCTTAAACAGCTATCTGTCTTTGTCACTATTTACCAGACGGGTAGTACCAGCCGCGCCAGTGAAGCGCTGCATCTATCACAATCAGCCGTCAGTAGCGCGCTGACAGAGTTAGAAGCAAGGCTACAGATGCCACTATTTGAGCGAGTGGGGCGCAGGCTTAATCAACACCCCAATGCTCATCCTATCTATATACAAGCGCAAGCAATCTTAGGGCAAGCGTTGACGCTGGAGCATTATCATAAACATCAAGCAGGGCAGATTCATATTGGTGCCAGTACCACCATTGGCAATTATGTTTTGCCGCCGCTGCTTGCCAAGTTATATAAGGCGCTACCAGATGCCAACGTCGATATGTATATCGCCAATACCCAAGAAGTGGTTAGCGAGGTGGAGCAATTAAATATTGATATTGCTTTGGTCGAAGGTATGCCGCGCCCGACGGATATGAAAGTGCTTGAACAGCGCGCTTGGCGGACGGATACTTTGGTAGTATTTGCTAAGCGTGACAGTCGCTGGTTAAAAGAGTTTTCTGCGTATAACGATAATGATAACTGTTATGAGCTAAGTGCTGAGCAACTGGCAACGCTGCCTCTATTGGTAAGGGAGGCGGGTTCGGGTACGCGGCAGATTATCGATGAGCAATTACTGCAATATTTACCCAATGCCGAGGTTATTATGGCCATTCAACAATCAGAAGCCATTAAGCATATGGTCAGCGCCGATATCGGTTTGGGTTGTTTGTCGCAGCATGTGATCCAAGCAGAGTTGGCTAAAGGACAACTGGTACAGGTCAAAGTCGCGGGCATAGATTTGTCCCGAACCTGGTGGTTAGTCTGGCATAAAGCTCGCCATCAAAGCCCAATTTGGCAGACGTTTATTAATATTATTCAAGAAGGTTAAAATTGGTGTTAACTATCAATATAACATTGAGAATACTTACCATTTCAATCAACCATAAAAAAGCGCATTATCACTAGATACAATGCGCTTTTTTTAATATTCTTAAACAACTTATGAACGCTTTTT
>NZ_JBQSXN010000076.1:0-14643 GCF_052378235.1 Psychrobacter sp. AOP3-A1-26 | reverse complement strand
TGCCTACCTTCTACTGTGTCGTTGCTTGCTCTTGGCTGCGACTCGCCATAACCAATGGCAGTTAAACGATCTTCTGCGACTCCAAACTGCGAGATCAATACTTCTTTTACCGCATTAACACGACGTTGGGATAAAGTTTGGTTATAGCTATCTTTGCCTCGGCTATCAGTATGCCCCTCGATGGTTACTACCGTATTAGGGTACTGGGTCATAAATTCAGCCAACTCAGCTACTTTGGCATAATACTCTGGCCGTACGACCGCCTTATCCGTCTCAAATAATACCTCAAGATCAATCGTCACTTTTTCAGTTAGCACTGGTGTTTCTTTTTCTACTGTTAAAGGTGGTATCACAGTGGGCATAGCAGCGACAGGTGCTGGGCAATTCGGTACGACACGACTAATTTGATGAGACTGATAGGACTTATTTGCTAATAGCGGTGATGCACTGTCAGGCGTTATCTGCGTCAGTGTGCTCTCGCCTGTTCCGTCCATTTCGACATAAAAAAAGTACGTTTGACCACCTTGTAACTGATAATCTTGCTTATCTGCCAATAAGTTATTATTTTTAAAACCAGTCGCCTGAGCACTCAACTGATTACTTCCAGTACAAGAGTCCACCACCGTGTAGTTGTTCGCATGCAAACTGACGTGAAACCTGTTGTTGATGGAGATATTGGTACTTGTTTGCTCAGAATGATTATCGTTCTTCCGTATAAATACTAATCGAGTCTTATCAGACGCCACTTCTTGCTTGAGCACCTCTTTGAAGTCAATACTTTTTTTATTGTTCCACATAACGCCATCAACATGCTGGGTATAGCCTTCACTATCAGCACCACCAATGACAGCACAAGAAGGCATACCAAGCAATGTTATTGGTAAAATAATAGCAACTATATTCTTTCTAAGTATCTTGTTCATAGTATTAACCAGACTTCCATTTTTTTGATAGGTAATATTTTTAAATTAACAAGCAGATGGATTTATATGTTGTTTTTCAATGACCCTGATAGCTATAGTTACCCCACTCTCAACTTCGAAAGTGATTGAAAAAAGAAGAGCACCTCACTAATCTATTGTTTTCGACCAAGAATACAATGGAGTTGTGAGATGCCCATAGACGAATTTATCATCAATATCTATTTAATGGTAGAGCAATATTACAAAATAGTCGTCACCAAACCCTTGCGAAGTGCAGGTTACGCGCCAAAGCTAAGTGATCCTGAGGTTATTTGCATGGAGATGGTCGGTGAATTTTTACACCTTGATCAAGACAAACAGATTTGGCAATACTTTACCCAGCATTGGCAAGACTGGTTTCCAGCCATCGGCTCATACCCTAACTTCGCAAAGCACTGCGCCAATCTGTGGCAAGTCAAACAGCAGATACAAGATAAAGTCAGTCAAATTGAAGGCCGTGACAACATTCATTTTATGGATGGCTTTCCGATACCCGTCTGTCATTATGGACGCGCTTATCGGCATAAAAACTATCAAGACTTAGCAGCTTTTAGTTACTGCGCCGCTAAGCAAGAGAGATACTATGGCTTTGAGGGACATTTGCTTGTTAATTTATCTGGCATGATTAAAGGCTTTACCGTTGCCCCTGCCAATGTTGATGAAAGAGCGGTTGCGCCTGATATTACTGACCATATCCATGGTTTGCTCGGTGCTGATAAAGGGTATATCAGCCCCAGTCTGACATCGTACTACGACGCTCAAGGAGTGGATTTACAAACGCCACTCAGAGCTAATATGAAAGAAGATAGACCCAAACCTGTGGTAAGACGGCTAATGAAAGCTCGCCGTATCGTTGAAACAGTCATTGGTCAGCTATCAGAACGATTTAATATACAAAGAGTGCGAGCAAGAGATTTATGGCATTTGTCTCATCGATTGATTCGTAAGATTCTGTCGCATAATCTGTGCTTTGTACTCAATAAAAAACTTGGTAATCCGCCTCTTCAGTTTGATTTGCTTATTTCAAGTTGAGAGTGGGGTGAATTATGTATATACTTATGTAATGTTATATTATAACATTACAATTAATTTCAGTACTGATTTGTATTCATGTAACTTTTAATTTTGGTAAAACTATGTCTAAGTCATTCAATATCAATGAGTTAAGAGGTATTCATTACACTTCTACACCACCCTCCAATTTTAGTATCAAACATACAACGGTTATATTCTCAGTGACTGCTGCTCTAAGCATGGCAGGCTTACCTGTCATGGCGGCAGAAATTCAGTCAACAAACAGTGAGCTTACTACCTCTGCTGATAACGGGTTATCCGATATGACGATGCCCTCAACCACTTTAGATACGATTGTTGTTACCTCAAACCCTTTACTCCCGCAAGCAAATGAGATGGCTACAGCAACCAGCATTGTTACTGGTGAGGCGCTAGATTCTCAGGTCAACAGTACGCTTGGCGATGCATTGGCAAACGAGATAGGCGTATCTACTGACAGTTTTGGACAAGGCGCGAGTCGACCAATTATTCGCGGACAGAGCGCACCGCGTGTTCAAGTCATGCAAAACGGCTTGACTGTACAGGATGCTTCACAGATTTCTCCAGACCATCAAATATCTGTGCCCATATTGGGTGCAAGACAAATTGAGGTCATAAAAGGCACATCAGCGTTGATGTACGGTGGCGGCGCTATAGGCGGAGTGGTCAATATCGTTGACAACACCATTCCAAACCCGTCGTCACAGAAAAACCTAAACGGCAAAGTGTCGCTAATCGGTCAACAAGCCACCGATGGGTATCTTGGGTATGCAGAGCTCAATGGCGGTATCGGCGATAATTGGCTTTGGAGTGGGCGTTATCAAAAAACGGACAAAGGTAATATTCAAGTACCGCATTGGGACACGGATGAGATTAGCAACAGTTGGTATACTCAAGATAATGGCAGTATTGGGCTATCGTATGTGACTGATTTGGGTTATATCGGTGGTTCATACCAACGTCAGTCTTCAGAATATGGTCTGCCATTCCACGTCCATAGCGAATGCTCGCCTGATAGCAATAATCCTAACAGTCTTAGCTGCGCAGGTGAGCACGACCATGACCACGCTCATGGAGAGGCGCCTTATGTTGATTTGACTTCAGACGTCTATCAGCTCTATGCCGAGCGGCAGATACCTATGATAGGGGTTGATAATATCAATGCCAAGATTAGTTATACCGATTATCGCCATGATGAAATAGATGAAGGCGTGGCTGGCACTACTTTCAAAAACAGTGCCATCAGTGCGCGTACCCAAGCAACCCATGCAACTTATAAAACAGGCAATTTAGGGTTTATGAAAGGGGTGGTTGGCTTAGATTACACCAACAGTGAGTTTTCAGCGGTGGGACTAGAAGGTTACCTTCCAAAAACGGATCGTACTCAAGTGGGACTATTTTTTATTGAGCGACTCACGCCGAATTACCTTGGTGCAAAAATAGAAAATGTCGATAAATTTGCTGACAATACGTTTTCATCATCTGATGAACATGCAGGTCACAATCATGGTGGTAGAGCAGATTCTACTGATGAAAGCACTAACGCCATCGTCAGCAAGCAAGGAAGAAGTCCTTGGTACATCGAATTTGGCGGTCGTCAAGATTTTCAAAACCTGACTGATACCGAAAATAATATTGACAAAGCACATACTGGTACTTCTGTCAGCTTAGAGGGTGGTAAGTACCTTACGCCCAACACACAACTGTCTGCAAGAATCAGTCATTCTGAAAGACTACCCTCCTCACAAGAGTTATTCTCTAATGGTGCCCATCTGGCAACCAATACTTGGGAGCGCGGTAATGATCAATTAAAAGAAGAGTCAACCAATGGTGTAGAACTTACATTGCGCTTTGACAATGGCGATAGCTTTGAGACCAGTATTTCTGCTTTTTATAATGACAGCAAGGACTATATCTACGCTAAAACACAAGATGTCGTTACAGAAGGAGAGTCGGCAGGTTTTAGATTGGTTGACTACGTTCAAAGCGATGCCAAACATTATGGCGGTGAAATTCAATCACGCTATTATCTGAACAACAGAATCAGTATCGGCAGCTTCGCTGATATCGCATTGATAACGCTAGACAGTAATGATCTTACCAGTAAATATGCCCCAAGATTGGTGGCCCCTCGAATTGGTGGTGACATTACAACTCAATTTGGTCAGTTCGATTTGGTACTCTCTGGCTATCATCGCTTTGAGCAAGACCACATTGCTGACTTTGAGACCAATACGCCAAGCTACAACATGGTTGACGCCAAGCTTGTCTATCACAGTCCTAGCGCTTATGACTATACCGCCTTCCTTCAGGTTAATAACCTTTTAAATGAGCTGGCATACAATCATGCCTCCTATTTGGTTGAACACGTGCCTATGCCGGAGCGTTCATTGAATGCTGGGGTGACCTATCGTTTTTAACCGTCAGTTCTCTAAGTACTGGCTTGTCTGACTTCTTGACAATAATTAGTAAAAAATCATACCCATGAATGGAGCACCTTTATGATTCAGTTTCACCCACTAAGTAAATCTATTGCACTAGCTTTATCTACTTTGTTAACGGTTACAGCGCTTAGCGGTTGTGGCTCAGATGATGATCGCAAAACACCAACAACGCAACCAGGCCACGATCACGATCACGATCACGATCACGATCATGATCATGATCATGATCATGATGAAGAGTCAGAGGTAACCGCTGAGCTAAGGCAAGGGCGGATAATGATTACCGAAAAAAACAGTAATAAAGCTTATGTTTATAGTCTTGCTCAAAACAAAGTTATTCAAAATTTGGATTTAACAGGTCAAGCTGATGCGCTTCAAACCAGTCCAGATGGTAATTATATTCTAGTACTCGACCGTACCAACCAAGGGGTGAATTTTTACCATAGTGGACTGGAAATTGAAGACCATGGCGACCACGATCACCCCTACGCTCGAGACGTCAGTAAGATGCCACTACAGTTAAATTACACCCGTCCTGTACATTATCAAACGTATGGCGAGCAAGCTGGATTGTTTTTTGATGGCTTAGGTGCGGCAGGTAATCCAATAGATAACCCTACACAGGCAGCTGGATTTGCCCTAGTAACAGATAAAGATATTGCAAATGGCAAACTTCTTTATCAAAAATTAAACACCAACATGCATGGCACAGCAGAGCCTCGCGGGAATTATGTTATCAGTACAGGACGTTATGATACAGTGGGTAGTCCACTCGCTGATACAATCAGCGTCTTTGAACGTCACAATGATCATTATCATTTAAACCAGACGTTTGATACCAAATGTCAGGGTCTGCATGGCAGTGGCAGCGTGACTGACTTTAGTGTTTTTGCTTGTAGTGATGGTATTTTGAGTGTGAAGCAAACTGATGATGCGTTTAGTGCTGAAAAAATCACCTACCCTGCCAGCTTGATCAATAACCAGTGCATCAATGAAGATGGTAGCAGTAGTGCCGCTCGAATCGGTTCGTTTGTAACCAACCATCATCACAACTATTTAGTTGGCACGGCCTGTGGTCAACCATACCGTATTGATCCTGCTAGTAAGAATGTTGCTCCTATTGTTTGGACGTCCAATAACAGTCGCCGAGTTGTCAGCTATGATTTTGATGCTCATGGAGAACATTTAATGCTACTTGACGACGCAGGAACCTTACATCTGCTTGATGTGACGCAGAACTATAAACAAGTAGCCGCATTGAATATTATACCGAATGGAATCAAGAACTATAGTCATGGTGGCCCATCTTTGATCGTTAATCCGAATACTGAGATGGTTTACGTGATGGACAGTGAGAGTCAGCAAATCATTACCATCAATCCTGATGCTAAAAAAATTGAGTCAAAAATGAAATTGGCCTTTGCACCATCGCAGTTGGCTTGGTTCGGGGTGAAAACTGTACACGACGATGAGCATCATCACGAGTCCTAACCTACTTTTTATAGAAACTTAAATTTTTAGACTGAACCCCATGAGTTAATTGTCGCTCATGGGGTTCAGTTTTTAGTAGAATAGACAGTTGTTAAGTAACAATTATATTAGCGTAGATGTAGATGCTCCCCTTTTCATACTTGACTGCTAATGAATAGATTGAGACAAATCTGAGAGCTGTTATAGTCATTCGAAGCTTAATCAATTGAGTTCAGACTGTATGCCGTCGTTTTATACGGGTTAGACAGCTTTAGTGATAATAAAGCCACTATTGGCATAAACAAACTGGGTATCCAAAGACAAGCCTCTAAACCAAATTCTTAATACACCCACCCTGATAACACCATTCCAATCAGCTAGCCTGCGCACTTAGCCAGAGTTATGCCTTAAAAGGGAGTGTGTTCGCGCTCCCTTTTTTAAATTCGAAAATACTTATTTGGATTCCATTCCCGCCAAGGTCATACCGAAACGTATAATGGTCGCGACCACCAAAAGCGAGCCAACGCCAAGTGCCCAAAAAATCAGTAACCATTTGAACTGGTGAAGACTTTTTTTCATCGTACTTTCCTCCAAACTAACTTACTTACATAAAAGGCTGGCTCTCTGTAAACACCAATCTTTTTGCTATCTGCTTTCTAATGATAACCATCGGTATCTACGACTTTTCCACGGAACACTCGATAAGACCAAAAGGTATAAATCAAGATGACAGGCACAATAAACACAACGCCGACTAAGGTAAATTTAAGGCTAGACGTTGGTGCTGCGGCCTGATAAATCGTAATACTCGGTGGAATAATGTTTGGCCAAAGACTAATACATAACCCTAAATATCCTAAAAACAACATGCATAAAGCACAAATAAAAGCACGATCTTCTTGTTTAGAATGCGCCGCGCCCATAAGAAACAGTGCAAAAATAGCCGTAAAAATCGGTAAAGGCGCCAAATACATAATATTGGATACGTTAAACCATAAGTCCCGTACACTGTCGTTAATCATTGGCGTATAGATGCTGATAATGAACATACAGGCTACGAGCAGTAAGGTTAATGGTTTAATGAATGTGCGCATTTTTTTCTGCAAACCATGCTCTGTTTTAACAACCAACCAAGTGACGCCAAGTAGTCCATAAGCAAATAGCAAACTAAAACCCGTGAACAGGCTAAATGGACTCAACCAATCCAATCCACCGCCAGCGAACTCGCCATTGTCTACTTGAAAACCAATGATCACAGCGCCCATCGCCACGCCTTGAGCAAAGGTGGCCATTAGGGAACCAACAAAAAATAGCTTGTCCCAAATTGGACGATGAGACTCTGTCGCCTTAAAGCGAAACTCAAAGGCGACGCCACGCAAAATCAAACCAAATAACATCAGTAAAATCGGTCCATATAAGGCTGACAAAATCACCGAATACGCCATAGGAAATGCAGCCAATAAGCCCGCGCCACCCAATACAAGCCAAGTTTCGTTACCATCCCAAACAGGAGCAACCGAATTCACCATAATATCTCGCTCATGTTCGTCTTTAATAAAAGGAAACAGCAGACCAATCCCCAAATCAAAGCCATCTAAGAACACGTACATCATCAAACCAAAGCCGATAACAAAAGCCCAAATCGTCGGTAAATCAAAATACATGACACTGTCTCCTAAATTTCTACGCCATCAGCGGCAGATAGCGGACGGGCTGGGCGTTTGCTCAAATCATCATCATCTTCAAACAAATAATCGACGGTTGGACCTTTATGAATCAGCGCCAGCATATAACTCACGCCTAAACCAAACACACACAGATACACCACGACGAAAGCGAGCAATGATAAACTCATGGCAGTCACACTATTGGGCGAGCCTGCATCTATAGTGCGCTGCAAACCATATACCACCCAAGGCTGGCGACCTGTTTCAGTGACAAACCAGCCTGTCAGCATGGCAATCAGACCAGCTGGCCCCATCGCAACACAAAAGCGCAAAAACCATTTTTTCTCGTAGATTCTGCCCTTTTTGCGAAGTATCAATGCAGTTACCGCCAGTACAATCATCAAGATGCCAAGCGCCACCATGATACGAAAGCTAAAGAAAACCACAGGCACGTAAGGACGATCTTCTGCTGCAACAGACGTAAGCGGTGGAATATCCCCATCCACAGAGTGCGTCAAAATCAAACTGGCAAGATTCGGAATCTCAATCGCAAAATCGTTTCTTTCTTCGTCCATATTTGGCCAACCAAACAAGACCAGCGGTACGCCTTCACCTTTTTCCGTTTGATGCCAGTGCCCTTCCATCGCGGCTACCTTGATTGGCTGATGCTCTAGCGTGTTTAGGCCATGCTGATCACCGACCATCACTTGCAAAGGTGCCGAAATCAGCAGCATCCACATTGCCATGGACAACATTTTTTTCGCAACTTGTATATGAGAGCCTTTTAGCAAATGCCATGCACCAGAAGCCCCAACTAATAACGCCGTTGCCAAGAAGGCCGCCAAGCCCATGTGAACTAAACGATAAGGAAAAGAAGGGTTAAAAATAATCTCAAACCAATTGACAGGTACAACGCGACCATCAACGATGTCGTAGCCTTGAGGGGTTTGCATCCAGCTGTTAGATGCCAAAATCCAGGTCATCGAAATTAAGGTTCCAATAGCGACCAAAATAGTAGAGGCAAAATGTAGCTTTTCACCGACTTTTTTCCAGCCAAACAACATAACCCCTAAGAAGCCAGCTTCAAGGAAGAAAGCCGTCATCACTTCATAACTAAGTAGCGGACCAGTAATGGCTCCTGCGAAGTTAGAAAACTGGCTCCAGTTGGTACCAAATTGGTACGCCATCACAATGCCAGAAACAACACCCATGGCAAAATTGACAGCAAATATTTTCATCCAAAATCGGCATAAGGTCATGTAAATCGGCTTTCTTGTACAAAGCCAAAAACCTTCTAATACGGCCAGATAACTGGCAAGACCGATTGTAATAGCGGGAAAAATAATATGGAACGAGACGGTGAACGCGAATTGTATTCGCGCCAAATCAATAGCATTTAAGTCAATCATTGTGCCCTGCCTACCCTCTACACTGTCAGAAAGTAAAAAATAATTACTTTGTTAAGTGTAAAACTTTAAAAAATATAGAACAGGCACAATAAATTAATTTAGAATAGGTACAGATTCATTAACAAAGGCTCAGTTATGAGTCAGTTTAAATACCTAGAGCTGGAACATTTATTACGCAAAGATATAAAAGCCAATCATTTTTTGCCAAGCGGAAAACTTCCTTCTGTCCGAGAAATGTGCCAGAACTTGGGCTTTTCTAAAGCCACGGTGCTACATGCTTTGCATCGACTCGAAGCAGAGGGATTGATCTTTTCTAAACCAAAATCAGGTTACTTTGTCAAAGCCACGACACCAAATGACCGTCTCTCGCCAAAGCGCATTAACCCACCCGCTGCTCCCAGAGACGTAACCGTTCCAGCCATCTTAAAAGACATCATGACACGCAGTGCCGCCTTTGATATTTTGCCAACGGCTGGTGTTACCAATGATGCGAATCACCTCATCACTTTAAACCGGCACTTAAGCAAAGCATTGCGTTCCAGACCCACTCAAAAAGCTCTCTACTACAACGACTCAAGTGGCGATATGCGCTTAAAAGATGCCATTGTGACTCACTACCGTCACCGTAGTTTGAACCAAGATCCATCACAGGTTTGCATTACCGGTGGTTGCCAACACGCCTTATTCATCTCTCTTATGGCAACGTGCTCACCCGGTGATACTGTAACAGTAGAGTCTCCAGCATTTTATGGCGTACTGCAAATCATGGAACAACTCAAACTGAAAATTATCGAGGTCGCTGCTGACCCTAGAGAAGGTTTGAGCGTTGAAGATTTGGTCGAAAAAATAACAGAGTGGCCGATTAAAGCCTGTATTGTGTCGCCAAACTACGCCACGCCCACTGGGGCGTTTATGCCTGAAAAAGCACGCCGAGCATTAATCAATCTAGCGGTTGAAAAAGATTTTTGCATCATAGAGGACGATATTTATGGGGATTTGGCTTTTCCGCCTTTTACAGCCGAACCATTGAAGAAATTCGATCCTAACGGACAAGTTATTCTGTGCAGCTCTTTCTCGAAAAGTTTATCGCGAGATTTAAGGATTGGCTGGGTGTTTGGTGGTAAGTGGCACGACAAGATTACTCAATTGAAACTGGTTACCCAGCTCTCCTCTAGCGAATCCACTCAGCAGGGTTTGGCAACATTTTTAGAAGAAGGTCATTACAGACGTTACATTGCTCAACAGGTCAATACGCTAAAGCAACAACAAAGGGATCTGATGACCTTATTAGATACTCATTGGAGTGACAAAATTCGCTATACCCACGCCCAAGGTGGCATTTCTATGTGGGTAGAGTTAGATGAAACCATCAACACACAGCGCAGTTATAATAAAGTATTAGAGCAAGGCGTGATCATGACACCCGGCTCACTTTTCTCGGCATCGGGTCAATATAAAAATTTTTTACGCTTAAGTTATATCCACCCGTTGACCGAGCAAAGGCAGGCCGCTGTCAAAAAGCTATTTGACGTACTACTTGGATAGGGTTTTTTAACATTAAACCTAGTGACGAACAAGCTTTTGATGCCTTTCACCGCATTATATAGCGAAACCGTCGAAACTACTTTGGTGCATTAGGCTTAACTGATCTCTTAGTACATCACCAAAGACACATGAATCACCTGGATAATTTAACCGCTTACACAGTAAATATACCGTCGAGTAGCCCTACCCATTTTTAAAATCAGCGAAGAAAACACATATAAACGATAATTTATCTATTTTCATTTTGACTCACCATGGCTTGTCTAAGAAACTTTTCTAATTCATCCATTTGCAATAATCCCAAGTCCATACCTTTACTGGTGCGGACTCTAACGCTAGATTCCTCCAACTCTTTTTCTCCAATCAATAAAAGAAACGGTACTTTTTGTAAGGTATGCTTGCGAATTTTATAACCAAGTTTATCCTTACCAAAGTCACACTCTACTCGCAATGATAAATTCTGTAGTTGCTTCAAGACTTGCTGGGCATAAATCTGTTGGTGTTCAGAAATAGTTATTATCATAACTTGGACAGGCGCAAGCCAAAAAGGTAGGTGACCTGCGTAGTGCTCAATCAAAATGCCGATAAACCGTTCAAGTGAACCGAATATAGCGCGGTGTAGCATGACCGGTTTCTGTTTCTGATTATCTTCGTTAATATAGCTGAGATCAAAGCGCTCTGGGAGGTTTAAATCTACTTGAATGGTGCCACATTGCCATTCTCTACCGATCGCATCTTTTAGCGTAAATTCAATTTTAGGTCCATAAAATGCACCTTCTCCTTCACTGACCTCATAGGCGATATCAATGTCTTGCAAAGATTGAATGAGCGTCTGTTCTAAAAAATCCCATGTTTGCTCAGACCCTATTCTATTTTTTGGACGAGTAGATACTTTGATAGAAATATTGTCAAACCCAAAATGCTGGTAGATTTTATAAATCAAGCGGATGGTACTGACACACTCTGATAGGAGCTGGTCTTTGGTACAAAATATGTGCGCATCGTCCTGAGTAAAATGTCGAACTCGCATTAAGCCGTGCAGTGATCCTGAAGGCTCATAACGGTGAACTTTACCAAATTCCGCCATTTTAAGTGGTAACTCTCTATAGCTTTTTAAATCATGACCGTAGAGACAAACAGCACCAGGACAGCTCATTGGTTTTAACGCGTAGGTTTTTTCATCAGGTGTCTCTACCGCAAACATTTGCTGTTTATAGTTTTGCCAATGTCCTGAAATCTCCCATAGCTCTCTATCCATAACGTCTGGTGTATTGACCTCAATATACCCTGCCTCTTCCTGCTGATGGCGTAAATATCCCGTCAGTAATTGAAATATTTTCCAACCTTTCGCATGCCAAAAAACAGCTCCTGGTGCTCGTTCGTCAAAATGTAACAGGTCCAGTTGCTGTGATAATTTTCTGTGATCTCTTTTTGCTGCTTCTTCTTGTTGCTTCAGATAATCGGTCAGTTGTTTTCGAGTAGCCCAGCAAGTGACATAGATTCGTTGCAACATAGGCTGACTTGCATCACCTTGCCAATAGGCACCTGATACATGAGTGATTTTGAAGTTTGGCAAAAATGAGGTGTTAGCAACCAAAGGGAATATATAGATATCATTCACACTATCATCAAGTGGTTGAAATAAGGTCGTTATTGACTCGCTTTGTTCTCTATACTGTTTTAAATGTTCTGATTTAAGTGGGTTTTCTGAGCCGAAGTAAGCAATAGCATCAGTTAGAGAGACGTCACGACCTACTATGGGCTGCTTTTGTTGAACAATATTTTGCATGCCGTTTGATATGTCATTGAGGTGATCTTCGTTAAAATTAGGCGTCTCTGCAAAATCATAATAAAAACCAGTATCTGTGGTTTGATACTGTATGGGCTTGGCATTTGGGTGTAAGTTTAAAACTGATTTCACAAGAAGATAAGCAAATGAATCACGTTGAAGCATTGAAGCCTCGTCATCTTGAGACGTGATAAGCTGGATGTGGCAGTCTTCAGTTATGAGATGTTGCAAATCAACATATCGGCTACCAACTTTCGCCAAAAACACTTTTTTATAACCAGGCGGTTTATAGGTTTCTAATAAGGTAGCGATCGATATAGGGTCTTCAATTGAAAGTTGCTGAGCATTTTGGTGACTAATTATTTGGATATTCATAAGTAATCTGGCAATTAATAATTATGGTGATTAACGGTCGATTTCAAGAGATTGACCACGGCAGTTTGGGAACAGCTGGTTTTTATGCCATGCAAGTTGCCCTGAGATGATGGTGGTGTCTACAGAATATCGAAAAGCTTTATGTGCAAAAGGCGTCCAGTTACAGTGCATATAATTACGAGTGTCACTGACCATGACTTTTTCTTTATTTTCTTTGAGTAATACCAAATCAGCCCAATATCCTTCGCGTATATAGCCTCGGTCTTTAATGCGAAACAAGTCTGCCACTTGATGCGATGTCTTGCGTACCATGGTTTCGATGTTCATCTGTTTGTCCTCAACCAATTCCATCAACGCAGGCAAGGCATGTTGTACAAGGGGCAATCCAGCTGGGGCATTGAAGTAACTTTGCTGCTTTTCCTGCCAAGTATGCGGTGCGTGGTCAGTACCAATAATATCCAAACGGTTAGACTCTGAGATCGCTTGAATCAATGCTTGACGGTCCTGTACTGTTTTGATGGCTGGATTACATTTGATGAGATGTCCTAGCATTTCATAATCAGTATCATCAAAACTTAAATGATGCACACAAACTTCAGCGGTAATATACTTTTTATCGAGTGGTAGGTTTTTAAACAGACAAATCTCTTTAGCTGTGGTGATATGTAATACGTGTAGCTGAGTACCATATTTTTCAGCCAGTGCAACCGCCATACTTGAGCTTTCAAAGCAGGCTTGTTTATCACGAATACGGCCATGCATGACGGCAGGAATGTCGGCACCGTATTTTTCTTTATACTGTTGCTCGCGCATTTTGATACGAGGCGTTGATTCACAATGCGTCAACAAAATAGTAGGCACATTCGAAAATAGGCGTTCTAGGGTTTGCGGGTCGTCGACCAGCATATTGCCTGTAGACGCTCCCATAAAAACTTTAACGCCACTAACAAGCTTAGGGTCTAGGTTTTCGACAATATCAATATTATCGGCACTGACACCGAAGTGAAAGGCGTAATTTGCCATGCTATGTGTTGCGGCATTTAACTTCTTTTGCTGTAATGCTTGCAAATCTAGTGTCGCAGGCTGCGTATTGGGCATATCCATATAGCTTGTGATACCACCAATCGCCGCCGCCATCGACTCTGATTTTACAGTGCCTTTTTGCGGTGCCCCTGGATCTCTAAAATGCACTTGATCATCAATCATACCTGGAATGAGCCAGCCACCTTCTGCATCGATATTTTCTGCACGAGAAACACCGGTAATACTAGGCTGTATTTTTTCGATACGACCATTTTCTATCAGTACATCAGCCATTTCCCGAATGCCTTCATTCACAATGACAGCATTGCGGATGATGATTTTTGGAAGGTTGCTAAAATTCATTTTGTAAGGCCTTGTATCCTTGCACCAGCTCGATATTGGCATTTACCACACTTTCTGAAAACTCATTAAGCGATACATCCATAGGTGGAAAGTCACTTAAGTTAGTGGTGGGGTGAATATGACTGATAGCAGGAACATAAAAGTTATCAGGTAAGTCTTGTCCATCCACAACGGCATTGTGTCTCACTGCACTTCTATTACCGACTCTGCAATTGAACAAGACACTATTGAATCCTATAAAGACATGATGTCCAATCTTACAAGGCCCATGAATGATAGAGCGATGAGCAATAGAAGAGTTTTCTCCAATGGTGACAGCGGCCCCAGCTTTGGAGTGAATAACTACTCCATCTTGAATGTTTGAATTAGCACCGATAATAATAGGTTCCATTTCACCTTGTGCATCCACTTCATCAGCGCGGATAACAGCATAAGGCCCAATGAAGACATTGGCATGAATAATAACTTTGCCGCAAATAATAGCCGTTTGATCGACATAGGCCGTTTGATCGATGATAGGAAGGTCGCCGGATGGGTTTTTAC
>NZ_JBQSXN010000075.1:0-14892 GCF_052378235.1 Psychrobacter sp. AOP3-A1-26 | reverse complement strand
CAATAAATAATCGCTGACCTTGGTTTTTACGCTATTCAGTATAGAACTGATATAACTATTTACTCTGTGCCAAGCTCCAGTAAGCTAGCATTACCACCGATAGCGGTGGTATTAATGGTTCTTACCCGTTCAGTGACGAAGCGATGGAGATAATCCAGCGTGAGCATCTCCGACAAGCCTTCCATATCAGTAACGCTGATGACTTGGGTTAAAATACCATCAGTGTTGGCAAGCTCTTGGCTGACTGCTTGTACTTCGCTTTGATTACCAGCGACAGCCACTTGTGCAAGCCGATCAATATATAACAGCGTGATCGTTTGCGAGTCATTGGCAACGCTCAACACATCGTCACTGATACCAGTGTCATAGAGAATTTTTGCCGCCTCACTACACATCTCATCTTGGCTAGGGCAATGTAATATCACCTCGTTGCCTGTCAATAGTGCAGCTATGAGCTGCCCTAATACTGCCATTGCTCGAGCAGACTCACCACCAACAACCATGGTTTTGCCACGAGCAGTGACATACAAGTCATTGGTTTCACCAGTTGCGCCAGTCATACGATGCACTTCATCTAATGCCGGAGCAGCGCTCAATAGATGATTAAACAAACGCTTTGCTTTGTTGGCATCACCAGTTAGTAGCGCCAGCTTTGGAATGGCTGCTTGTAGATAGGTTGCGCGATTGACTGCGCCAAGTAATCGCCAAGATTCACAAACCTGGGCATGATTTTTTTTGAATTCAGTCGCCATGTTGCTACTCCTTATGCGAGTTCTGTTGGTGTGGATAATTGGACTTGGTTTTCAGGGGCTGCGGTATTGGTTGCTGACTCAGTACTCAGTTGCATCAGACGCGCCACATAGTGTGGACCGCCCGCTTTAGGGCCAGTACCAGACAGACCACAGCCACCAAATGGCTGGACGTTGACCACCGCACCGATTTGGTTACGGTTGATATAGGTGTTACCCACAAACGCGCGACGCTCGATATGCTCAGCGGTATTTTCAATACGACTATGAATGCCTAGCGTCAGCCCAAAACCTGTTCCGTTAATAGCATCAATGAGCTTATTTAAGTCACGCGCTTGGTAGCGCAGCACGTGCAGAATGGGACCAAAATGCTCACCGCCAATCACATCGATGCTTTTTACTTCAATCGCCGTTGGTAGTACAAAGGTAGACTGCTCTTGACTAACGACTGAGCTAGCACTCATGGGAGTCTGGGCCAAAATAGTGGCCGTCGGCTCAGTACTCATACGCTCGATATGTGCTTCAAGACCTTGTTTGGCATCGCTATCAATGACTGGGCCCACATCTGTGGCCGCATATAGTGGATTACCAACCACCAATTCAGCCATATTACCTTGCAACAGCTCGATCAAGTTATCAGCCATATCTTCTTGTACGCACAAGATTCGGCAGGCTGAACAACGCTGTCCTGCTGAGCCAAAAGCAGACAATACGGCATCTTTGACCACTTGCTCAGGCAGTGCTGTTGAGTCAACAATCATGGCATTCTGTCCACCAGTCTCCGCGATGAGTACCGGCAATTCGCCACTAGACTGTGCATGGTCGTTTAAACTTTGATTGATACGTTGAGCCGTTTGGGTCGAACCAGTAAAGATAACCCCTGCGATATTGTCAGCAGCGGTCAATGCTCCGCCAACGTCGCCCGCGCCTATCACTAACTGCAAAGCTTCTGCTGGTATGCCCGCTTGGTACATCAGTTGGGCGCCAAAATGAGCAATCAGACTGGTCTGCTCAGCAGGTTTCGCTACCACGGTATTGCCTGCTGCCAATGCTGCCATGATTTGACCAGTATAAATGGCCAATGGGAAGTTCCACGGACTGATACAAACGAAAGTACCACGTGCTTTGTAAACTTGACGCGACTGTTTACCAGCCAAATCTGTGAACTCATGAACTTTGGCTTCTAAACGCTCTGCTTCATCAGCATAAAAACGGCAGAAATCGACTGCTTCTTTGATTTCATCAATGCTGTCTTGCATGGTTTTACCCGCTTCGACTTGGCATAGCGCCATCAATTCAGCGTAATTTTCTTCGTACAAGTCAGCTGTTTTTCGCAATAGAGCAGCACGTTTGGCAGCGGGTACATTCTGCCACGCGTTTTGCCCGGCGACCGCCGCATCGATTGCTTGTTGTGCAATATCCGCATTGGCATATTTCACTTCGCCTGCAATCACTTCATGGTTCCAAGGCGCGCGCACAGTTTGGGTCTCGAGCTTATGAGTATCACCATCTGCTTCATAATTATCAATAGCCTTACCATTGATAATAGAAGTCGCTGACCAAGTCTTATGCAAATGACTGTCGATAGCTGCTTTAAACGGTAGCCATTGCGACTCTGTGAATATATTAGGCCCGAAACTGGCACGGCGTTCGCCATAAATATCTAATGGCTGCGGAATATCAGGATTGTGTAAAGTATCATTAGTTAATAGCTTGTCATACGGATGTACGGTCAGTTTATCAATAGGGTAAGACTTATCTAATAACTGATGGACAAACGAGCTGTTGGCACCGTTTTCGAGCAAGCGACGTACTAGATACGGTAGCAAATCTTTGTGTGCACCGACGGGTGCGTAGATACGCACAGGGATTTGATAAGCTTGTAGGATATGATCATAAAGTGCATCGCCCATACCGTGCAGACGCTGGAACTCGAAATCTCTATGCGCACTCATCGTCATAATTGACGCCAGTGTATGCGCGTTATGCGTCGCAAACTGTGGCCAGACTAATCCGCGTAGATGCTCTGATAGTAAGAAGCGCGCACAAGCAAGATAGGCAGTATCTGTGCCTTCTTTACGTGTCCAAACAGGATAGCCTGACAGGCCTTTTTGCTGTGCCAATTTAATCTCAGTATCCCAATATGCGCCTTTTACTAGACGTACTGGAATACGGTCGCCAACTTCAGCGGCCAAACTTACCATCCAAGTTAAAATAGCAATGGCACGTTTAGAATAACCCTGCACTACTAGACCCAGACCATCCCAGTTAGCTGTCAAATTATCACGATATAGCAACTCAAATAATTTCAAAGAAATCTCAAGGCGATCGGCTTCTTCGGCATCGATACTTAGGTCGACACTGACCTCGCGTGCGGCTTCTATCAGCAACAAGCAACGTTGGCGTAGTAGCCCTATCACTTGCGCTTCTTGCGTGGCTTCATAGCGCGGATGCAGTGCAGATAACTTGATAGAGACCGATGGCTTTGGCATGCCTTCTTTAACTTTAATACTGGCGGTAGATTTAATCGCATGTAAATAGTCGTTAAAATATTTTTCAGCATCTTTATGCGTAATCGCCGCCTCACCGAGCATATCGAATGAGTAGGTATAACCTTTATTACGATATGGCTGGCTGTTCTTATTGGCGCCTTCGATGGTTTCACCCAATACAAACTGATGCCCCATGATACGCATGGCTTTTTGCATCGCACTGCGAATGACCGGCTCACCCATCTTCTTAGTCATACGATCTAAGAATCCTGACGCTGTGGTATTGTTATCGATACTCACCACACGGCCGGTCATCATCATACCCCATGTTGAGGCGTTGACCATAAAACCATTGTCATTTTTGATATGCTTTTTCCAATCTGCTACACTCATCTTATCGTGAATAAGCGCATCAGCCGTGTAATTGTCTGGTACTCGAATCAAGGCCTCCGCCAAGCTCATCAGCAAAATACCTTCTTGGGTATCGAGGCTGTATTCAAGCAACAATGAATCAACCATTTTTACAGCTTTGCCATCATTACGCACATGCTCGACCAATTGACGAGTCTGCGTGGCGGCATCTTCACGTTCTGCATCACTGGGTTTAGCCAGTGGCAACAAGTCTGTTAACCAGCGTTCTTCGTCCACACTATACAAAGGTGAGATACGTGAAAACAGCTCGTTCGACGACTGACGGAGGTATTCAGGTTTTAATATATCGAGCGGATTAAATAAAATCGGCTCTTGTGGGGTAAATTGGTCCACTGGGTTCATAACAACTCCATAACTATCGTTTAAAAACCATAATAAATGGTGCATTAGGAAGTTTGATTGCCGATAACCAGCATCATCTCTTAATCAATACCTGTTAATTACTACGGTTTTTAGTAGCAATTCATCGATAGTTATTAATCAATAATACAGACAACCATAATCAAAAGACCAAACGGCGCCATCACAAAACGAGAAAATCCAGCATAGGCTGGAAACGGTTAAGTAGGTCGTTTTAATGTTAAACGGGCTACGTTAACAATATAAAGGCAACAACGAACAGCTAAGCGGCATTAGTGCCTTCTTCTTGTTAGTAGTGAAAGGAGGGTAACAGCAATGTTGGCGATCAAAATTAAGTGATATTCTACTCGCTCGAATTGCCGTCTGTATGACGCTAATTCACTGATAAGAAAAACCTCTACGGCGTTGATTGAGGTGATGCGCTTAACGTTGTCATGGTAGCATGAAAAAAAAATATCCAACTAACGATTTTACTCATTTTAACCAATCATAATATTGTTTAAAAACAAATAGTTATTGACACCTCTACAAACATGTCACTTTGGTTATAAATTATTGTTTACTAGCACCAATTAATTGGTTTATGAATCAAACACTTGTACACATTTTCAGTAAGATATTTTATTTTTAGGTGTAAAAAACCCTTCTTATCATTGATGATAAGAAGGGTTTAGAGAATAAAACGGTCTGTTACTTCAATGTAAACTTACGCGTTAATTGACCTATTATATAAATATAATTTTGGCTAGTAATACGGCAGTCAATAACCAAACAGCAATACTGATATCAGAGAATTTACCAGCAACGACTTTAATAGCTGTAAAAGTAATGAACCCAAGCGCAATACCGTCAGCAACAGAATAGGTCAATGGGGTGAACAATAGGACTACCACAACTGGTGCCGCTTCCGTTAAATCACTCCAAGAGACATCTTTTAGCGTGGCTATCATCAATACGGCTACATAAAAAATCGCGCCTGCGGTAGCATAGCCTGGAATCATACCAGCGAGTGGTGAGAAGAAAATACTCAGTAAAAACAATACCCCAACGGTTACTGCTACTAAACCTGTACGACCACCTGCCGCGATACCTGACACACTTTCAACAAAACTGGTCGTTGATGACGTACCTAGTAATGTCCCTGCTACCGTTGCTGTTGAATCTGCCAACAGTGCTTTACCCATATTAGGAATTTTACCATCTTTATCCATTAAACCAGCTTGACTGGTCGTCGCAATAAGCGTCCCTGCCGTATCGAATAAATCGACGAATAAGAAAGCAAAAATAACACTAATCATGGCAACGTCGAACGCGCCAGCGATATCAAGCTGCATCAAAGTTGGCGCAATTGATGGCGGTGCAGATATGATACCCGTAAACTGAGTGTTACCCGTTAGTAGGCTGATAAGTGCTACTAGCAAAATACCAATGGTAACCGCACCTGGTACTTTTTTATATGACAGACCGACAATGACGATAAAGCCTAACGCTGCCATTGCAGGTGAAAACGTGGTCATATCGCCAAGTCCAACCAACGTCGCATCATTATTGACGATGATGCCTGCCGTTTGTAGCGAGATAAAGGCTAAGAATGCACCAATACCTGCGACCACACCTTGTTTTAAGCTTTGTGGAATGGCATCAATTATGACTTCACGGATTTTGAATAAGCTTAACAGGATAAAAATACAACCTGACAAGAACACGGCTCCAAGCGCAGTTTGCCACGCATAGCCCATCCCTAAAACGACGCCATAAGTGAAGAAGGCATTAAGTCCCATCCCAGGCGCGAGGGCGACTGGTAAACGAGCATAAAGCCCCATAATAAAACAACCAATCGCAGCAGCAAGACAAGTGGCAACAAACACCGCGCCTTTATCCATACCCGCGTCAGCAAGAACATTAGGGTTAACAAAAATGATGTAGGCCATCGTCAAGAACGTGGTTACACCCGCTAAAATCTCCGTTTTGATCGTGGTGTTTTCACCATTGATCCCAAAATATCGTTCGATTGCGTTCATAAGAGTCGCTTCCAAATTGCAGTAAGTAAATTATCATTATCTAACTGTATTGATAAGTGTCGCTTCCAAATTGCGACGCTCGATGCTGCGTTTAAATCAAACATATAAAAATACACCTAAATTGCGACGATAAATGACGCTTCCAAATTGCGACTGTAAATGACGCTAACAAACTAAGGTTAGAGATGATGCTTTTAATCCTTTAGCCACACATAATTTGGCAAACACAAAACCATCATAAATATGATAGCAACAAGCAATAACATTTTAGTGAAATTGTCTTACAATTTCAATGAATGTAACCACCTTCTAAATACAACAGTGCAAATTAGTTGACCATATCGACAATATTATAAAATAGATACGCTGTCATTGTTTTTTTATAAATATCATTATAAATGTGCTAAATGCACATTTATAATGATATTTATCTGGATTAACAGTACACTAGTGGGTTGATACAAATACGAAAGCACCGTTTCGATTGACTATTATTAATCATCCATGAGTCTCTTACATGCCTGAATCATTAAATATTATCGACCTTATTACTCAAGCAAGCCTGCTGGTTCAGCTCGTAATGGCATTATTATTGTTAGCCTCTTTGCTCAGCTGGGTGATTATTTTTCGTATGAGTGCGCGGCTCGGTACGGCCAAAAACTTCGATCAGCAATTTGAGACTTGGTTTTGGTCAGGTGAAGATTTGGCCAAGCTCTATCAAGGGGTTCAAGGCTCGCCTGAGCGCCAAGGGCTTGAGCAAATCTTTTATGTGGGGTTTTCTGAATACTTAAGAATGCATAAAAAACGTCAGCCTAAAGATGACATCATCGATGGGGTTGAACGTAAACTACGAGTCGGATTGGGTCGTCAGCAGCTATTACTAGAGTCAGGACTAACCACGCTCGCAAGTATCGGCTCAGTGGCGCCTTACGTCGGCTTATTCGGTACCGTTTGGGGCATCATGAATGCATTTTTAGGCTTATCGCAAACTGAGCAAGCGACCCTAGCTGCCGTCGCCCCTGGAATCGCTGAGGCATTGATTGCCACGGCGATGGGTTTGTTTGCCGCTATCCCAGCGGTATTGGCCTATAACCACTTTACCGCTAAGTCCAGCCGCTTGTATGATTCACGAGCGTTATTTTGTGATGAAATGACAGGTATGCTCCAGCGCGAGACCAGTGCAGAAAGCATCGTTAGTAAAGAAACGCAATCTACTGTATCTCAAGTATCGGGTCAGGTATAAGGGCTATGAAACCATGAAACAAAGTCCCTATCGCCGTGAAAAAAAAGCACTCAATGCGGAGATGAATGTCGTTCCCTATATCGACGTGATGTTGGTATTACTCGTCATATTTATGGTCACCGCACCAATGCTGATTACAGGTGTCGATGTTGATTTGCCAAAGGAGCAAACCAACACCGTGAGTCAAAGCCAGCTGCCAGTGATTGTGTCCTTAACCGACAATGGTGAGATTTTTATCAGTTATGAGAATAATGTCGATTTACCCATCAGTGAGCCAGAACTGATTAACACGCTGTCCAATCTACAAAACCAAAGCAGCAATACAGACGCTCAGCCGGTGCAAGTCATGATTAATGCGGATCAAAACAATCAATATGGCGCCATTGTGACGCTCATGGCTACCTTACAACAAGCAGGTATCCAAAAGGTAGGGCTCTTGACAGGGGCTCCCCTACCCACACCTTCATTGTAATGAATCACATTTTTAGTTTAGCTCGTTATAATAAAGTAGATAATTTGATGAACCTTGTCCTCAAATATTATCTTTCTGAGTGCCCCTACCATGCATAATGCTCCTGGCGTTTACGTGCCGACCAAACCTGAAGGTAATGGACTGACACTGCCTACACTTCTAAGTTTACTTGCTCATGGTCTTGTGATTGGTATATTAATTTATACCAATCACAAGACTGAAATAGAAACGGCAGGTAGTATTGAGACTGTTATGGTCTCGCCTGAACAGCTGGCGGAGATGCAAGGGCAGATATTGGCCAATCGTGCAGCGGCGGCTGAAGCGGCCAGTAGTTTTGCCAGCGCTCCATCAACCGAAGTGTTTGATAGTTCTACTGGCAACAGCAGCCCAGTATCGGCTCAGCCAAGCTCGCAAAAAGTGCCGGTATTTATGAAATCAGAAAGGTCTATAAGCGAAAACCATGACGCAGACATGGAAGCGTTTAATAGACAGATGGAACAAGATGCCAATGATAGAATCCAAGCTCCAAGAGATGAAAAGAATAAAAATCATTTAGCTGAGCAAGAAGAGCTAACTATACTGAAAAAAATAGAAAATAATCCGAAAATTGTTAAGTCTAATGAGGGTAAAATAAAGCTTGCTACTACTAATACAATAAATAACGACCCATTGAATCTAGCAACAGACGGTACATTGAATAATTCTAGTGCTATTGATGGCAGCAAAACTACCAACGATAGTGGTAGTAAAGAGTCAAAACAGCAGTATATCACTAAGATAAGTAACGAAATAAAAAGCAAATACGTATATCCTAGTAATGAATCGGGTCAGACGATAAGACTTGTTATCAAAGTTGATAGGTTTGGCAACGTTGACAAGGTTACAGCAAAAAATGGCAGCGTAGCTTCAAATAAGGCAGCGGAGACGGCGGTAGACTCAGCAAGTCCTTTATCCATCGACTTAAGCAATCCTACAGACTATGAAGATCTAGAAATAACTCTTGTTATACCCAACGCTGTTAGATGAAAGGTATGTCTGAACTCTTATCTACTAGAGCGCAGTCTCATTTCAAAAATGGCGATAAAAATGAGATGAATTGCAGCCAAACGGGGATAATATCGGGATATTAATAAGCTATTTGACGTTGTTTAGCAAAAATTAGCTATTTTTAGTCCATTTAGATAGTATCGTTGGAGTTGAGAACATGCCCTAATAAACAATTCTTGGCTTGGAACTCTTTATATATTAACCTAGAGTAAAATGTGTTTATGGTAAGATATTAACTATCTTTGATTCTCGTATACATCTGCTTACTTAAACCTTGGTCCACTTATGATGCCTTTCAAAATTAATTCACTACTTAAACACTATAATTTTTTTTTATTGGCTCCTTTGCTAATATCGCCAATATACTCAATAGCCGCTCCACTTAAATTTGATATTGTTTTAGATGCGCCAGTCCAACAAAACCAAGTGGCTTTTGTGCCCTTTGCTGGTGACTCTGTGTTGTCACCCATTATCGTAAATGACTTGAGCAAAGAAGGTCTAAAAATTACCAGCCAAAACCTACCGCAGCAGCCGCGTAGTAGTAGCGATCTATCTGGTACCTTACCTGTATGGCAAAATTTAGGCATCCCTTATCTCGTAGTCGGTAGCACGCGTACTAACCGAGGTAAAATCATCACAGATTATGAAGTGATGGATGTTAAATCGGGACGAATTCTTGAGGGCAAGCAAACTTCGACAACAAATAAAGATGCTAATAGTATGCGTCGTGCTGGGCACGTCATTGCTAATAAAATCTATTCATTGATTACTGGTAATCCAGGGGACTTCGAAGGACAAATTGCTTATATCGAAGAGAGTGGCGTTGGTAAAGATAAGGTTTCGCGCTTGAATGTCATGGATGCTGATGGCGAAAACACCAAAACCATCACTAAAGTAACAGGCTCTATCTTTTCGCCAGCGTGGTCGCCCGATGGCAATCGTATCGCTTATTCGATACAACGCGATCAATCCTATCCAGTCATTTATGTACAGAACGTCAGTGGCGGCGCAGCGACGGTCATCACCCCTTATGCCGGTAGCAATTTAAGTCCCTCATTCTCCCCTGATGGCAGTAAAATCCTATTCTCTAGTAGCTTTGAGGGAGATAATGCTGATATTTATGAAATCAACTCAAATGGTGGTGGATTAAGAAAAATTATTGACTGGCCTTCTATTGAGGGACAACCCAATTACGCCACCAATGGCAAGTCTTTCCTTTTTACATCAGGTAAAGAAAATAATAGTAAGCCGCAGATTTATCGTTATGAATTTGGCTCAGGACGTACTACCAAGGTATCAAATAGCGGTTATGCCACCAACCCGCAGTTCAGTAGCGATGGCTCACAAATCGCTTTTTTAAATGGTCGTTCAGCGGCTATTATGAATAGTAGCAACGGAGTCATTGCCGATTTGAGCAATACAGGTATTGATGAAGCACCTAGCTTTTCACCTAGTGGCAGAAATGTAATTTATGCCTCAAAACAAGGCAGTAAAGGCAAACTAACCATTAAATCTTTGAGTAGTGGTCAGTCATTTGATATACCTGTACAAGGCATTGCTCGTTCACCAGTATGGTCAGCCAGTCCAAAATAGAGTATTAAGCTATCCATGATGCAAACTCAAACATAAAAAGCCCCCGATATCAAAATCGGGGGCTTTTTTGTATTTGCTAAAAATGACGAAGTATTTTTATATTAATAACTTCATTCAAAATTATTGGCGAAAAGAGTAAACAATGTTAATCATCACTTGGATCACCAGCTGGTGGATTGGCATGCCGCAGTTCTGCCACATCTTCAGCGGTAACGGTATCGGTAAAACCATTCAAATCGCTGACCACATATTGAGTAACTGCAGCTATCTGCTCATTATTCATCATCCCGTGGAATGACGGCATACCGCGGAAGCCATTAATCAAGATATCAATGATGTAATACTTCGATTGCATTTTGCTATTATTGGCTAATGGCGGATAATAGCCTGCACCGTAAGCACCCTCGCCTTTATGCATATGACAAGCCGCACAAGAGTCGTGATACAGTTTTTTACCATCCGTTGTCACAAAACCATTTGTCCCTTCGAACTTAGCTTCCCACTTAATAATGCTTGGATCATTGTCCATAGTGGGCAGTGAGCTGTCATCAACGATATTGATAGGAGATGCAGCAAGCTCCTCACGACTCATGTAGACCCCACCCCAAGCGCCCGTATTACGGCTCGCTTGATAGTCATTCGTTGTTATACCTTCTTGCTCTTGTTCACTAGCCACCGTCTCTACATCATCTGACTGTTGACTACAACCTAAAAGTGCTGCACTGCTTATCACACTCAGTAACATCGCCGTCAGCAGTTTGGGTGTCATGTTTTTCATGATTGTTTTCTTCACGATTGCATTGTCCATGATAGCCTCTGAATTTTTATAGTTATCCATATTAACCAAGTATTTAACCCAGCATTTTTGCTTTTTGATGTAGGCGCTTTGCGGCATCCATACCAGATAGAATAGCGCCTTCTTGCCATGCTGGAATATGTGAGCAATGCTCGCCCGCTAGTACAATACGGTTATCAATGCTGCACAAAGTGTCGTAATGCTGACGACGAGTTGATTCATTCCAAATCCCATAACAGCCGAGCGTCCATGGGATACGATGCCACACTACTGACGTACCCGCTCGGAACTCTTTTGTATACTGGGGATGAATATATTTACCGTAAGCAAGCGCAACATTGATACGCTCTTTTGGAGTCAGACTATTGAACTTATAAGAGGTTGGACCATAACCATAAGCACCTAATAATACCCCAGGACCATCTTTGAACATATTTTCTGAAGGATAGGCAATCTGCGCAATGGGCATATCGGTATAAGTCAAACCACCATAGATCCACTCATCTTCTTCCCAAAACCGGCGATTGAACTCCAAGCCAACTTTATAAGAGGTCTCATAAGGTACCGCAGCCATTGCTTCTTTCATCGGTTTTGAGACATTAATATCGAGTTGGGTCAGTACCGTTAATGGAATATTACAGACACACCAATCCGCACGTATGGTTTTGGTCGCACCATCTGGACTATTACTATCGACATAATCAACGGTGACACCACTTTCATCTTGATGAATTTTGGTCACTTTTGCATTAAACTCAATCATATCCCGACATTCACGGGTGAATGCGTCACCGATTTTGCCCATACCGCCTACCGGCTGGAACATGGTTGGTTGGTGACCATAGGTCATATGATTGCCATAAATATCTGCCCACATGCCTGAATCTAAGATTTCACTGATAGGCAAAGGCTTTGATGGTTTTGCATTAGGCATTAAACCACCACCGGGAAAGACACTAAAACCACGATGCTTACTAGTCTCATTACTAGCACGGTAACGATAGTCCTTATCGAGCACGCCCCAGCCTTTTAAGCCTTCAAGCAGCTTCTCTTTATCCTCAGTATTGACCGAACGATCAAGACCACCGACGTTAACTGACTTTGACAGTAGTTCAGCCACGTGACCTTGAATATCATTTTTTACATCACCCAGACGCTGCGGTACGCCATCAAAATGAGTACTGCGGTGCAGATAAGCACGATCATTAGTTTGAATAAATGGCTGCATCTCAACGCCGAACTGTTTGCAATAGTGGAAAACAGCATAGTGATGACTGGGCAGACGCCACGGCCCACCATTAAAATAATTACCCTCTTCAAAATCACAGGTAACTTCTTCGCCACCAAGCTCGGTATATTTATCACCACTGTTTAGTGTCCAACTGCGTCCGCCACCACGGTTTTGATATTCGAGCACTTTAACGTTATAGCCTGCTTTACGTAGCTCGTAAGCAGCGGTGAGCCCCCCTAGACCGGCGCCAAGAATAACAATGCTGGCACCAGCAGGGGCACCTTTTAGATCCATTGCTTCCGTAAAAGTGGATTCGGAAGCAAAACCTAAGGTGGTCATTGCCTGATACATCGCAGTTGCCCCAGCGGTTTTACCGATCATCGAGAGCAGTTGGCGACGCGTGGGTGATTGAAGCATGTCTTTCATAATAATGTCCTTGAAGTAGACGTCGTGTATAACGGTAGGCAATCGTCTTTTGCATTTTTACTTTTATTATCAGCTCAGTTTATGTTGAACGTTTGTCTTGCTAAGTCTTAATACACTACCGTTCTAACCTTAATTCTCGCACTGTAATAAGCGTTTAAAACGCCTTTATAAGTTTCTTTGTTTAGCCTTTTATCTAAACAGAGTCAAACTAAGCGCGGCGTTTAGAGCGCAAGATGGCTCGGATGATAAACACAATAATAGCAATCGCTACGATAATACCTATTATCGCCAGTAAGCCTGCATACTTAATCAAGAAAGGCTTATCAACGCCAGTGTTTTCGATGCGATCGACATCATCGGCACTCACATCACTGCTAGCAAGGCCACCAAAATTCACGCGTACATAGTTGGCAATACCAGCGATTTGCTCGCTATTTAACTCGTCTGAAAACCCTGGCATGATGGGCGACGTATTGGTTGCCCCCTCCACACCATGAAGAATCATATTAACCAGTGCATCAGGCTTATCACGGCGAATACTGCTCAGCCCAACGATAGGCGCATAGCGGGCATCAGGCTGACCATAACCGTTAACACCATGACAGCTGCCACAAGCGGCCAGGTATAATGACTCTGGAGAGTTACTGCCATTACCTACTTCCGCTTTTGCCTGCTTCAAATATTCTTTTTGCGCTAGTAAGTCATGCGTGATAGATTCGTTCATTGGCGTTGGCAAGCGCGACACATCTATAGCAGACACTTTATCTTCGGTCTGGATAGCAGGTACCGCTTTTAGGTAGGAAGCAATGGCACTTAAGTCTTCATTTTTTAAGTAGCGTGTACTGTGCGCGACCGCTTCACCCATAGGGCCACCAGCGTAAGCACGTTGATCGAGCTCACCGCTACGCAGATAAGTGACGATATCCTGCTCACTCCAGCTACCGATACCGCTTGACTCATCAGGGGTAATATTTGGCGCATGCCAGTTGCCGAGCTGGGCACCAGATAAGTACTTGCTCTTATCAAAACCCATGGTGCTATTACGCGGCGTATGACAAGTGCCACAGTGCTCTAGATTATTAACCAGATATTCACCGCGTTGTTGCGTTTCATTAAGACCATCACGTTTTTCTGTTGATGGTACGTTGATGGCATTCCAGCCTATCATTAGACTGCGAATATTAAACGGGAATGGTAAATCTGTTTTATGCTTTGGTGCCTGATTAACTGCTGGAACCGTTTGTAAATAGGCAAATAACGCGCTTATATCCTCATCCGTCATACCGTTATAAGAAGGATACGGCATAGCAGGATAAAGCATGTGATTGGGCGCACGGCCTTTTTGTAGGGCGTTTTTGAGATCGGCTTCAGTATAGTTACCAATGCCGTAGCGTTTGGATGGGGTAATATTGGTCGAATAAATATCGCCCATCGGTGTGGCAATCGGTGTATTGCTACCGGTATAATCCTCACCGTGACAGGCCATACAGTCAGCAGCACGGGCAATATATGCACCGCGATTGACCAGATCGCTATTAGCTGGGCTCACCTTAGGAAGGCTAGCACCATCAGCCATTGCGGCGCTGGAGGTAATGCCGATGGCAAGCATCGATAACATCACAGAAAGTGGCTTCATAATATCCTCTTATAGCTGGCATCTAGGGTGTTTTAATAATGGTTAGAGCGTAACATTGCATATTGAACTAAATTTTTATGACGGTTTATTTTTATCATTTAATTGGTAGTCCATTACATTTATAGTCTGTTTTTGATGGATAGTTACTAAAAAATGTCTGCTCACTTCACTAATGTAAGACTATTTCGCCTCTATTACTTAATTAGTAACTCATTACACTCATTTTTTTACAAAAGTTAAAGAACCTATCGATTAACTCCAATTTTGATAAATTAATATATACTTTCATATTATAATAAAAAGACACTTCAATGAATCCGTTAAAAAACAACCATTAAAGAAATATAAAGCTAATATTTAGGCCGTATTATCGATATAATTCTACGAATAACTG
>NZ_JBQSXN010000074.1:0-15053 GCF_052378235.1 Psychrobacter sp. AOP3-A1-26 | reverse complement strand
AGAAAAAAAAGGCTGGATTCTTACTAGAATCCAGCCTTTTTATATCTAGATATGCAGTTTTGCCAAGGCTATTTTAAATGAACAAGGTATCAAATAACCAAAGAAAACCATTAATTGCAGCAATACCCACAACCATACTGACCAATAACTGACGACTAATATGATAAATCAATAACACCAAAATAAGCGCACCAATTTGTGCCAGTAGTAAGTGTAACTCTGCGCTATTTAGGCCAGTGGTTACGGACAGCTCTTGATAGGAGAGGCTGGTTAAAATAAGCAATACCATCACGGATAGCGGCAAACTTTCATTTAGTCGATGCAGCCAAGGCGTGTCCAACAGTTTTTTTGGTATTAAAGCAGGGAGGGCGCGTGTAACAAAGGTCACGGCTGCCATGGCGAAAGTGGCAAAAATTAGATAACTACTGGTCATTATTTGCTCCCGTCATATCACGCTGTATCCAAAACCCACGAGCTAAAATCAACAACATACAAATAGTAATCGCCACCAATAATAACCAGTTGCTAGTAAAGAAGGAAGCCACAATTAAAGAAATTACCGCAATGCCAATCGGGAAATAACGCTTGATGCTTTGAAATTGCTCATAAGCCAAAATAGCAAACAGACAAACCAAGGCAAAATCTAAGTGCGGTACCAAATCACTGAGCGCGCTGCCGATAAAGACGCCAATCGCACTCGCTAATACCCACCAGCTTTGATTAAATAGACTAATAGGCAGTATCAGTGCTTGGCGTGACTCGTTAGGTAGGCTGGTCATGACGGAAAACGTCTCATCAGTCAGCGCGAAGAGACAATAAGTTTTGGCCAGCTTTTGTTTTGGCAGGTATTGTAACAATGGCATGCCATAAAACACATGGCGCAAATTAATGGCAGCAATATTAGTGGCTATATTACCAACTGGTAAACCAGCACTCAGCATCGGCAAACAAGCGTATTGAGCTGCACCAGCATATAGCACAATACTAAGCATAATCGTGGCCCATACCGGAATACCAGCCACTTGTGCTAGCACACCAAAAGCAATACCCGCAGGCAAATATCCCATGGCGACTGGTAGGCTTTTTTTAAAACCTTCCATCCAATGGTAGCTCATATCGGGCTGGTGATTTAATTCATTCGAACGAGTAGTCACATGACATCCTAATTTTTCTTGCTAACATTATTCGTTGATTATTTACTTTCTTATTTTAAAGCTTGTGAGATTAAACAGTATTAATGTTCAGGCTGTAGCTTTTCATAACTGCCTGTTTGATGAGCATGATATAAAAAACCGCCTAGGATAATGAGTCTTAATAATAATAAACACCATACGCTGAGCCATATTCCCGTCATATCCCATTGCTGGTAAAGCATCCAGCTCAATGGGAAAAATATGACCGCTAGTATCAGGGCCGCATTACGAATCACACTGCCCGCTGTTAAGCCAAAAAATATACCGTCCAGCCAATACGCGCCAACACCAACGAGTGGTAGCAATACTGCATACAAATGATAGTCATAAGCGAGAGTAAAGACGGAGTCAATATTGGTCATAAATTGTAAATAAGTTGGCATCCCAAGCCACCATATCGCACTTAGCATTAACGCCAGCCCATAACTGACCACGCCCGTACGTTTTACGATAATACGAAAGCGTACCCAATCGCGTCGCCCTGCGGCTTGACCGCTTAAAGTCTCAGCAGATACTGCAACGCCATCAAGGGCAAAGGCTGAGATACTTAATACTTGTAATAAAATAGCATTGGCGGCCAGTATGACGTCGCCGCTTTGGGCAGAAAGGCGAGTAATCCAAGCAAAGCTCAGCGTTAAGATAAGCGTACGAATAAAAATATCTTTATTCAGTGAAAATAGCCTAAGCATTTTATTTTTGGTGAAATGCTGTCGATCGGCCTGAAATAATGCTGCCCAAGATATTTGTAGATGTCGACGACTTAGCCATAATGCCAATAAAACACCTAACCAAAAAGCAATAGCAGTGCCCAACGCTACGCCTACTAAGCCCATATTTAGACCGAAAACAAAAAATAAGGTGAGTATGATATTGAGTATGGCGATAAAACCTTGCTGATAAAGCATGTAGCGTGTTTTGCCTTGGCCGGCAAACCAGCCAATGAAGGCAAAGTTCATCAGTTCAGCGATGACCCCCCAAAAGCGCACATCCAAGTAAGTTTTTGCCGCTTGCCCACTATTGGGGTTGGCTGACAAGGCTTGCAAACCGAAGTCAATCAACCAAGGTTTTGCTAATAGTAAAATAGCACCAATACCAAATGCCAGTAATAAGGCGCGCTGCAAAATAGACAGTAGGGGTGATGGCAGTGGATTTGATGGTTTTGTTGTATTACTGGCAGAGTCATCAGCGTGATTGGCCAGTTGTCCAAGCGCTTGAGCCGACAGTCCAGATGAAGCATACTGTAAAAAGTTAAAACTGACGAGCAGTAAAGACAGTAACTGTATTGCCAAGCCCATACCTGCCAGTTTGGCAGTATCATTCATGTTCCCCACAATCGCCGTATCGATAACACTTTGTAGCGGCATGGCAAGATTGGCCAATAACACTGGCAAAGCTATAGCGATGATACGCGTATAACGAGTATCAATCGGTGGCATCGCATTGGATGGTGGTGTGGCAACAGTCATTTTTGGCTCGTTTATATTTAAAGAACAAGGTGGGGGCAGTTTGTTGTTTAATACTACGACATCAGCGTAGCATGTTTGATGTTTAAGGCTAGGGCGGATCCTCAAACAGCTACAAAGACAAAAGCACCTAGACTCACTATTCATGAGTCAGGTGCTTTTATTTACGTTTGTTCGAACACTATCCTAGCTCATTATAAGCTAAAATCAGCATAAATAAGACTGGTTAAACGTGGTCTTAATTCAGCGTTTTTTTGATCTAAGCATCATTTAAACAACGTCTAAATACCACCTAAACATTGTCTTGTTCAAACATTTTTGGATCATTAAAAGTAACGATTTCTTCTTCAAACTCTGGTTTTACTTTTACAATAAAATCATCACGTGATAGACCCATACGTAATGGAATCGAGCTGGCAATATACGTTGATGAGTAAGTACCCGCTAATAGACCGATAAAGAGTGCGACTGAGAACCAGTATAGCCCATCACCACCTAAGAACATCATCGCCAGCACGACCAATAAAACAGTCGAGATGGTCATGATCGTACGGCGTAGCGTCTCGGTTAAGGATAAGTCAATGGTCTGGCGCGGCGTAATGCCACGGACGCGGCGGAAGTTTTCACGGATACGGTCATAAACAACAATAGTATCGTTCAGTGAATAACCAATCAAAGCCAATACCGCGGCCAATACCGTCAAATCAAATGGAAAGCCAAATAAAGCAAAGACACCAATGGTCACAACCGCATCATGAAATAACGACAGTACCGCGCCAAGTGCTAGCTTGAACTGAAAGCGCAATGCTACATAACCAAGCATACAGGCTAGCGCTAAGGCCAACGCCATGACGGAGTTTAAATAAACTTCGTTACCAACTTGGCTACCAATGATATTAACGTTGCTGATATCAGCAGTATTATTAGGCAATGCTAATGCGTCACTGAGACTGTTACTTAGCCCATCAACGTTATCAGATTGAGGGGGCAAGCGTACGAGCAGTTCTTCTCGGGTACCTAGATACTGTACCACGGCGTCATCAAAGCCATTGTCAGCAAGTGCTAGCACGACTTCGTTTTGCTCAACAGGTTGTTCATAACGCACATCTGCAGAAACACCGCCTGTGAAATCAAGCCCAAAGTTCAAACCATTTACGGCGATAGCAATGATACTACCAATGACCAATAATATAGATAAAATCGCCATTGGCTTTTCTATCTTCATAAACGGAATAATACGCTGGTTACCAATGGCTTTGATACCACCTTCGGCCATTGCTGCGGCATCATCAGCGGCATCACCTGTTTCTAGGTTCGGGTCAGTAGCCGTGTTAGGGTTTTGAGTGGCCAGAGCTTGATGCTTTTGATCAGCCGCTTTCCCGCTGCCTTTACCACCACGGCGAGATTTACTTTTACTGGATTTAGCTGTGGTAGGGTTATTGGTTTGGGTGTTACTGCCTTTGCCATCGCGGCGTGGTTTTTTACGGCGGCGCGTGTTTGCGTTATTTGCATCACTGTTTGAGCCACCTGAACCATTTCGATCTGGAGTGTTCTGCTGTTCTAGAGGATTATTCTTATCGATCGCCATAATGTTCTCCTAACCGATGCTCAGACGTTTGATAGATTTACGCTTACCATAAGCAATTTGTACCAGCGCACGTGTGACCAAAATTGCGGTAAATAGCGAGCTAACAATACCAATAGCTAGCGTAACCGCAAAGCCTTTAATCGGACCAGTACCAATCGCAAATAGAATAAATGCGACCAATAGCGTGGTGATGTTGGCATCGAAAATACTACTAAAGGCTCGGTCGAAACCTGCCACGATGGCAGATTTTGGCCGTACCCCGTTTGCCAGCTCCTCACGTATTCGCTCAAAGATCAGCACGTTGGCATCGACGGCCATACCGATGGTCAGGACGATACCAGCAATACCAGGTAAAGTAAGCGATGAGCCTAAAATTGACATAATAGCAATGATAATAATCACGTTCACTGCTAGCGCCACGTTAGCGATGACACCAAACAGACGATAGAAGATAATCATAAACGCAAAGACTAATAAGTAACCGACTTGAGTCGAGAATAGGCCTTTCTCAATATTGTCTTGACCCAATGATGGGCCAATGGTGCGTTCTTCTACAAAGTACATCGGGGCGGCAAGCGCACCCGAGCGTAGTAATAGCGCAAGCTCGGCTGCTTCAGCACTACTATCTAGGCCAGTAATACGGAAAGACGAACCCAATACCGCTTGAATGTTAGCGCGGTTGATGACTTTGGTTTCAGCATAAGGCGTTCGTATTTCTTCAGTCTCGCCAGTTTCTGAGTTTTCTTCGTAAGTAATTCTTTGTTTATTTTCGATGAACAATACAGCCATCTGTTTGCCAACCGCTGTACGGGTGGCATTTTGCATCAGCTTACCACCAGCACTATCTAGCGTAATACTGACTTCAGGAGAGCCGCTTTCATCAATGCCAGTTTGTGCATTAGTGACTTTATCACCAGTGACAATCGCTTGGCGGTTTAGTAGTACAGGTGGACCATCAAGTGTCTCAAATGGGAAAGCTTCAGTACCCGCTGGAGGGATGCCGCCCATATAGTTTTCGCTGTCTTCAGCGACCATGCGGAACTCAAGGTTTGCTGTACGTCCTAAGACACGTTTGGCCTCAGCGGTATCTTGTACCCCAGGCAGTTCTACGACGATACGGCTGGCACCTTGTGATTGCACCAAAGCTTCGGTAACGCCAAGCTCAGCAATACGGTTACGCAAAGTAGTCAGGTTTTGATTGACCGCATAGCTATTGATTTCGTCTAAAGTCGCATCGTTATAAGCTAAGATTAGTGCAGGACCTCGCTCATCAATAGAAGACTGCACGCTAAAGGTGGTGCCCATTGAGCCTTGCAAAATATTTTGTGCACGATTACGAGCGTCTGTATCAGCGAAATGCAGCAATACGCTTCGATCTTCAGTTTTAATACCTTTGATCGCCACTTTCTCAGCACGTAGCTCACGACGCATGTCGCGACTGGCACTGGTCAAACGCTGTTCAAGCGCCTTGTCCATATCGACTTCTAGTACAAAACGGACACCACCGCGTAAATCGAGACCCAGTTTCATCGGTTTTGCGCCGATATCACGTAGCCACTGTGGTGTCGTCTGTGCTAGGTTAAGCGCAACCACATAATCTTCGCCCAGATTTTGACGCAGCACTTCTCGGGCTTTTAGCTGGTCGACTGGGTTATTAAGACGTACCAGCGCACTGTTACCCTCAAATGTACCATCATGGTTATTCAGTCCAGCCTCTTCTAGCAAGCTTTGAGACTGGGTCAAGATGCCTTCGGACAATTGCGTGCCTGCAGCGGCACTAGTAATCTGCACCGCAGGTTCGTCAGGGTAGAGGTTAGGGGCAGCATATAGACCGGCAATGATTAGCACGACGGTAATAATTAAGTATTTCCAAGCGGGATATTGCATAATCACTTCTTTAGGTTGATAAACGACTGGCGACGTAGGCCACAAGTTAGCAGATGGGAAGTTAGCGATAGCAATGGTAGAGCGCCGTATTTGGCATCGTCATCATGCACCATTGCGATCATCCGCGATGATAGTAAAGCGTAAAATAGTAAATCAAATAATACAGACACACCCTTATATAGTCATCAAAAATATCACTGATAAGACTCATAAGAACCGTATAGTTAAACCAATAAACATAGACTATTGTCATCTATGAGGCTGCTTTGCATCACTATTTTATAGGGAAAAATGACCGTAAATAATAGACGGTCATTTTTAATCACTATATTTATTAATGATATAAAGATTAATAACCATCAATAAAATGCTATTAATCTTCTAACGAGTCATTAAACGCTTTCGATAGTGCCAGCAGGCAGTACTGAGATAACAGAAGCACGCTGTACTTTTACATCCGTGTTGTTATTTAGGCTAACAATCGCATAATCACCTTCTAGACCTTTGATACGACCCATCAAACCACCAGCAAAGATGATCTCACTACCAACAGTCAATGCATTGACCATAGCACGATGTTCTTTGGTGCGTTTAGATTGTGGGCGAATCACCAAGAAGTAAAAAATCGCAAAAAAGGCAACAGGCAGTAGGATTTGACCGAATAATGATGCAGCGCCGGCAGCTTCTGGTGCAGCATGAGCAGCTTGGATAAATAAGAACATAATTTCTCTCAATAAGTCATGGATAATAATAAAATTAAACGCATAGTAACAAAAATTCCCAGACTTGGTAACTGTTAATCATAGGCTGGGTATGTTTTTCTTAAGCTAACAGCCCACAAGCCACTCATAATTATTGTAATATAATTTTTGTCGCCGCAAATTAGCGATGTTAATGCACTACGAATATAGAAGGATATCAAAAAATTAAAACTTAAAAATAGTGAATTATTGTGAAATAGCACCATCAATGCTACTATCAAATGGCAATAACAACCTGTATTTAGCATGCTATTTATTGAGGTATAATAACGCCTAATATGAATAACTAAATTGGTTTTTATCCATTATTTATTGCCGCTTTAGCCGCTTGCTAATCGAGCTACTATTGTTTTTTCTCTTCTCTGTTTAGGTTACCTAACTTGTTCATCACTTTTATGTTTGTACCTCGTTTATGCCGGCCGCGCGCTCCTAAAGAAGCGTCGGCCAAACCTCCTCCGACGACACGCTATCTGAGGCGGTTGAATCGTACTAAATCAGTCTCGAGGCTATCGACGTTCATTGCGATAGCCATGATGCTACTGCCTTATCCGGCCTTTGCTGCTGATACTTTAGCAGGGCCAACAGCGGCCAGTGTCCTACTGCTCATATTTTTTGTGGTTGTGGCCATTGGTATCTCGTTTGTCTGCTCCTTAGCAGAGTCTTCACTACTCAGTATGACGCCGTCTTATATCGCTGATGTGCAAGAGAGCAATCCCAAAAAAGCAAATATGCTAAGAAAGCTAAAGGTTGATAATATCGATCAATCGTTGGCGGCTATTTTGACCTTAAATACCGTGGCGCATACGCTAGGATCTATTGGTGCTGGTGCTCAGGCCACGATTGTGTTTGGCAGTGCTTGGTTTGGGTTGTTTTCTGCGATTATGACCTTGGCGATTCTGTTTTTATCTGAAATCATTCCAAAGACACTGGGTACTTTGTATTGGCGCCAATTGAGCGGCGTCGTGGCTCACTTTGTTCGAGGTATTATCCTATTGCTTTACCCGCTCATTTGGTTCTCAGAGCGACTGACCAAACTGCTTGTGCGTGGCAAAGAGCCCCAGACATTTAGCCGTCGTGAGTTTGCCGCGCTTGCTAGTATCGGTGAAGAGTCAGGACAAATCGACCCATTAGAGTCGCGCATCATTCGTAACTTGTTGGCGTTTGGTGCCATCAAAGTCGAAGATATCATGACCCCGCGTTCAGTGATGCTATCGTTTGAAGAAAATAAAACCGTTGCTGAGTTGTTGGTTGACCGCCCAAAACTGACGTTTTCACGATTGCCGATTTATGATGGTGACTTGGATAATATTACTGGTTTTGTATTAAAAACCGATATGCTATTGGCAAAAGTTAATCACGCGGTGCATAAACCATTAACGCAGTTCAAACGAGAGATTACCTTTGTATTTTCAAAGATGAAACTCTTTGATTTGCTAGAATTTATGCTAAAAAACCGTATTCATATTGCTATTACTGTGGGTGAGTATGGCGAAGTCAAAGGACTGGTTACTTTAGAAGATGTGTTTGAAACTTTATTAGGTCTTGAAATTGTGGATGAAATTGACCGCGTGGAAGATATGCAAGCATTGGCACGACAAATGATGGACAGACGGGTAGAGCGTTTGGGTATGAAACTCAGTGATGATGAGCATCATGAAGATAATAGTAATGATGCTAAATTGTAATACAGAAGCTTAGGGCTTGGTTGATGTTCAACACATCCTAGCGTTTTAGCATTCGCAATAATTACACAGGGTGTCACATAGCTGTGAGAATTGAATGATAGGCTCACTTTATGATACAAGTATGCCATCATTCTTGACAAAGTATTTAAACAAAGCTCTAACCATCAAGAGCACAAAGAAAAATATAAAAAATGTTAGGGCATGTTGAGCATTCAATTAGGGCACTTACAACTAGGGCACTTAAAATTAAGGCACTTAAAAGAAAATATAGCTTGTCTCATTGAATGGCATAAAAAAATCAGCTGTCAATATATGACAACCACATATCATAATCAGATATGACCACCACGAAAAAGTATCGCTAAGGATTATCATGAAAGCATTATGGGAAAAAGGGCTGTTGGCTCTATTGGTGAGAAGCGCCAGCGTCACTGCAGTTATCGCAGTGGCAAGTACTGTAAGTATCAGCGCGCAAGCAGCAACCATGACCGAAGCTTTGGTGCAAAACTATGCAGCAGCAATGAAGTCATCAGCGAATAGCCAAAGTATCAACCAAGTATCACGCTTGGTGTCCGATGACGCATTGATTTCATTGTCTAGAAAGGGCAAGTCTACCAGTTTAGATAAAGACGCCTACCTTAGATTACTTCAGGATAGCTGGAGTAATACCTCTAACTATCGTTACAATATTTCTGTAGATGATGTCGTCATTACAGGCGCACAGGCCAAAGCCAATGTGACCACCAATGAGAGCTGGGTAAAAGACGGTCAAGAAGTCTCGTTTGTTACCACATCTAGAGTAACATTGACACTATCAACGGGTAATGCGGTGCTACTACGTGCGGTATCACAAGTAGCGATTAATTAGTCATTGACACGCCCTAGTCCGTGCTTGATGGCGTTAAAATCTTTGACTATTAAGTTTTGATATTAATAGGCATCATGGTTTTATTGAGTGTCAGTCTTCGTCATTTAAATACGAATCCAGCTTATGAGAAATATTCTTAGATGATTATCTTTTTCTATTAGGCTGGTTTTTACGTTACATAGCATACTATACTATCAAGCAACTTTATTTCATCACTTCTTGTCGTTAGGAAAACTCCCATACCATGTCTACTGTGCTATCAAACTCTCGCTCATTTATTGCGTTGCCATTGACGCTTGCGGTATCAACTTTACTTATCAGTGCTTGTAGCAATACGTCAACGGTAAAAAACAAGGGTGCGACCAATAGCTCATCTGTCATTACCAAACGTCCTGCTAGTTCTGCTAACAAAGCCACTACCTCAACCAGCAGCGCTGATTATTCAACCGCATATTTGGATGCGGATAGCTTGGATGAACTGGCAGATTTGTTAGAAGCCACTGACATGACAATGGTCGAAGGTAATAAGCTTGTCATCCAGCAATATGGTGATTTGTGGAATCGCTTACGTGCAGGTTATCGCATGAATGGCGGTCAGCCGATGTATAATCAGCGTATCGAAGGCCAAAAAAGCTGGTTTACCAGTCGACAAGACTATCTCAACCGTTTGACTGCGCGTGCCAGTCGCTATATTTACCACACGGTACGAGAGGCTGAGCGCCGCAATATTCCAACGGAGCTTGCTTTATTACCAGTGATTGAGAGTTCTTACGATCCCAGTGGGACCAGTAGTGCCGCTGCGGCAGGCTTGTGGCAGTTTATTCCAAGTACTGGCCGAATTTATGGTCTAAATCAAAGCAGTACGTATGATGGTCGCCGTGATGTCATTGAATCAACACGCGCTGCTTATGATTTTTTGACCGCGCTGCACAATCAGTTCGGCAGTTGGGAGTTGGCATTAGCGGCTTATAATGCTGGCCCTGGCCGTGTACAAAAAGCCATTGATGCCAATGCCGCTCGTGGATTACCAACAGATTATTGGTCACTTAGATTGCCCACTGAAACCATGAACTACGTACCGCGCTTTTTGGCGGTGGCCGAAATAGTCGCCAAGCCTGAACAGTATGGTGTGTATTTACCAGCGATTGCTAACCGTCAGCATTTCCGTAGTGTGCCAGTGAATTATGGCGTGAGCATATCTGAGGTCGCACAGCTCACTGGTGTCACTTATGATGAGCTAGAAAGATTGAATACGGCGCTCACCTCTGGTCGTGTCGATTCTTCAGGTCCACAGCGTATTATCATCCCTAATGATGTGAGCCTGAATACCGATTCTAAACTAAGCGCCTTGAAGGGCAATGGTATGGGTAACGTGCTTGCATCGAGTAGCACGAGTACACCAAGCAGCACAAGCACGCCAAGTTATAATAGTAAGCCATATACGAGCTCTTCGCTGCCATCTACTGGTGGTGAGCTGGCTGAATATGCTGCTAGTGCTAGTGTCCCTCAGCAAAAAACCAGTTATATTTCTCCTTCATCATCATCGAGCAGCTCTGCTTCTAGTAGTAATACGTCAGCTCGTACGGAACCACCATTAACCTCAGCTGAAACGAAAAAAATCAATGATGAGCTAAAGAGCAGTAATAGTTTACCGACCACTTCTGCTACGATCACACAAAACAATACGATTGTCCAAGAACCACCGCTAAGTAAAGAAGAGCGCGATTTTATTGCCAATCAAATTCGTATCAGCACTCCTGAAACCAACGTGGTCAATGCGGATGGCAATATTAATCTATCAGCAGTCCAAACCCAGCAGTCTATTTTGGAAGCCAGTGGTGAAGAGAAGAAGCTGAGTTTTGCGAAAACACCAGTCAGTAAGCCGAAGCCACAAGGCACGCGTACAACCTATACGGTAAAGCGTGGTGATACTTTATCTAATATCGCCAGTCGTGCAGATGTGAGCTGGCGTGATATCGCAGAATGGAACCAAATAGATGCCAGTGCCAAGCTGTTATCTGGCAGTACCTTGTACTTATACGATGCAAAAACCATCGAACCATTGAGTACGGCGAGTAATACAGCGGCAAGCCAACCAGAGAGCTACGTGGTAAAAAGTGGCGATACGCTAATTGGGACAGCGAATCGCTTTGGTTTATCCGTCACCCAGCTAGCCACTTATAATAATCTAAGTAGCCGTGCAGACCTACTTAGAGGTCAAAAGCTATGGTTGATACCCGGTAAAGTGACTGCGCCAGCGTCGACACCTGCTGCGCCATCGACCAAACCAAAAAAATCGAGTGCAGCCACCAAAAACTATAGAGTAAAAGCAGGCGATGGCTTGATTGCCCTTGCGCGTCAGTTCAATATACCCACCAATACGTTAGCCAATCTTAATGGTATCAGTACGAGAGACTCGTTGTACGTTGGACAGGTGCTAAAAGTACCCGCCAATGTCGACTTTACTTCTACGAGCACTGCGCCTAGTAGCACTAACACTGCAAGCAATACCAGTACTTCAAGCTCAGTACCGACGACCAGTTATAAAGTTAAATCGGGTGATACCTTAATTGGTATTGCTAGTAGTGTGGGTGTTAGCCCAACAGAGCTGGCTGCAGTGAATAGCAATTTTAATGCTAAAGCTCGTTTGCAACGTGGGCAAACTATCAAAGTACCGGCGTCTAAAGAGTTGGTAGACCGCCAGTTAAACAATAAAACAGTCAGCTATAAAGTAAAATCAGGGGATACTTTAACGGCTGTGGCTAGACGTTATAATATTGGTCTAAGTGACTTGGCAGCTGCAAACAATCTAAAAACCAATTCTAATCTGATACTGGGTCGCACCATCACTATTCCCGCCAGTGGTAGCGTTGCGGTTGCTGCTAGTAATACTAATCAAAGCAGTAGTACTACGGCGGCTAGTAGCAATACGACTACCGCGAGCAGTAGCGGCAAAAAGCTGGGCAATACTGAGCGTTATAAAGTTAAGTCAGGCGATGGTTTGATTGCCTTAGCACGTCAATTCGGTGTTTCAGTAGCAGATTTGGCGGCGACCAATGATTTGGCGACCAATGCACAGTTGCAGCGTGGGCAGACTATCAACGTACCCAAAGCAACGGTGAGCTATACCGTTGGGTCGGGTGATAGTCTGATTGGTTTAGCCCGTAAGTATGGTGTATCAACGCAAGAGTTGGCTGAGATGAATAATATTGCCGCAAACACCATGCTACAGCGCGGTCAGCGTTTGACCGTGCCCAATCGCTAACGGACGCTTAGCAATTAATAATGGTTGATTTAGTACTGTTTAAATACGCTATCATTTTTTGACAAACCGTACATTCAAAAAATTCTAACCAAAAAAAGCTGCTCTACTATTATTAATAGTAGAGCAGCTTTTTTAGTTTAAAACATCTAAATAATACGTATTGCTTAGACAGTCTGAGTTTTTATCGTTTCAAGATAACTTCTGATATTACTAACATAATGCATCGCTTGCCCATAACGGCTATTAGACGCTCTATTATTATCTAAATAGGCATAGACGTTGGCCCAGCTTTTATCATTAATACCTCGATTTCGTAATGTGCGCTGAATCCCTTTTATCGCGTTTGGCCCCATATTATAGCCCGCAAGCGCAAACCAGATACGATCAGTCTTTGGTACATCAGAAAAATCCGCTTTCATTTGCTCTAGGTAGCGCGCACCGCCGCCGATACTTTGATACGGGTCAACGCGATTTGAGACGCCCATCGCTTTAGCGGTATTGTTGGTCAGCATCATTAGTCCGCGTACACCAGTCGGTGAGACGGCATTGGCGTCAAGATGGGATTCTTGATAACCCATTGCCACCAATAATTCCCAATCATGATTATAATTACGCGCTTGCTCTTCAAAAGACGATTGATAGTCAGGCAGCTTTTCTGTTAGTGTTTTTTGAAAGTGGTCCTGACTGTAAGCGTCTTTTAATAAGCTTTGGTTGTAAAAAGCCGCAAGCTTTTGAGTGTTTTCGAGCTTGATGCTATCACATAAAAAATAACTGGCTTTTTGGGATAATGGATCATTGGGCGAGTTGAACGACCAGCTAACTTTTGGGTGCAGGCCATTTTTGGTCAAACTGGCATCGTAACCACAACTAACATTAACAGATGATAGATTGAGCTTACTCTTTAGCTGCGTACTGGCAGTCGTTAACGCCATATCCGCTTTACCTGCTCTTAAGGCTTTGAGCGCCGCTTCTTCATTCGCATAAGCTTTTAGGTCGATATCGACACCCAACTCGTCGGCATAACTACGTACCAAATCAAAGCCGAAGCCATGTTGGAAGCCATCAGTCGCAAAATAAGTGCTGTCGCCTGGGACAGCGGCGATGGTCAAGGTGTTTTCCAGCATGACATTATCATAGGCTGGCACCTGCGCACTCATGGTCGTCAAACTCTCAGCAGGTAATGAGAGTAGGGCTATACTAGAGACTTGTGCCAACTTTTTGGTTTTGGCAAAGCGAGCCGATGGATTGGGGGTAACGGATGAAACGATGTTACTTTTAGTGTTTGGTAGGCGTTTAGATGGACGTAATAAATAAGAAATACGACGTCTGGCCCCTTGCGCAGATACTTTCACACGATAAGTAATACGCTGCATGGATGTCTCCTGATTTTAGCCATCCTGCTTACCGTAAAATGTCTGTGAGTGCGCTGATAATCAAACAGCACTCAACGAGTAACATTTTAGATAACACTACGCTTTTAAATAATAAGTGCAGCATTATCTTGTTTAATCATAGTGCCACCAACATACGCTTATAAGCGTTAGTGGTAAGTTTTACAATTGGCTATCTATCGGCGTATTTACTTAATACTTAAGAGTATCAATGTAAATTTCTTAAAAGTCTCATTTAAAGTGTTTTGACCAAATTCTGGACGCACAATAATACGAAGGATATAAATCAGATGATTCCTTCATCGACGATAGATAGAGCTATTGCAAAAACAACTATGCATTAAACATAGGTAAGGTCATGAATAAGTTAATGAAACAAAGCCATAGATCAGTTGGGCAACATCATTACTATTTAGTATTAACAGATATCGATACTAATATAGTCGTTCAACTTTCACTACGCTAATATCAACAACGACTCACTCTGTAAAGGGTAAAAGTAGAGTAGTGGTTAATGATATCAATTGTTCAGCAATAAAATTCAGTAAAACGTCGTACTTGATAGCCCATGAGTTATATCTCAAAATACTATCCATCAGATGCTACTAAACCATTATTGCGACACTACAATCGCTGAATGCTGTTATATATAATGCTATATACCGCGTTGCTAAACATATTACTCATAAAGAATAATGAGGTTTTGAGCAGTTATCATCGTTTAGTGCCATAACCGGAAGCTATAATAATGGGAAGTTTCATGACAAAACATTCTTTCTTACAGGGGTAATATGTAGTTACTCATTGTATTATTCAAGTAGAATTAAGAAAATAGCGATAAAACTTAACAATTAGCCTATAAACGGTAAAATTTGGCAAAGTTATAAACTTTCAATCAAAAAATAACTAAGAAATTTGAAGCAGTACCGTAGCGTTTTTAAAGTATTTTAAC
>NZ_JBQSXN010000073.1:0-15220 GCF_052378235.1 Psychrobacter sp. AOP3-A1-26 | reverse complement strand
AAAATTCAAATCAGCGTCCTAGAAAGACATCTCAAAAAATCCACCAACGAACCCGAAGAATCGCCAATTTATCAAAAGATTGAGCAGATAAAAATGGGGTTAGGTTCGGCTTATCAGCAGTTAAGAGATTTGCTAATCACGTTTCGCTTGACCATTGATAACGATAACTTTGATGAAGCCCTGCATGAAGCGGCCAGTGAGTTTGCTTTAAAAGGTGGCTTTGACATAACGGTGCACAATCATATTATGACCCTTAATTTAAGTGCCACGGAGCAGATAGATTTAATTCAAATTGCCAGAGAAGCTTTATCGAATGTTAATCGCCATGCAAAAGCACAAAACGTGGAGATTCATCTTGAGTATGAAAACGATGATAAATATATCGTGATGAGTGTTATTGATGATGGCGTTGGGCTGCCGTCAGATAGCGTCGATCAAACCCAGCATCACGGGTTAATGATTATGAAGGAGCGTGCCCATAATATTGGTGGTGAACTCATCGTTTCTAATAATAAACCACACGGCACTAATGTTACGGTGAGATTCGAGCCTAACTTCTTTGATGAGGACAGTAATAAAGACGCTTATTTATAAGCTCATCAAATGGTGGTTTTAAGGAGTCAGCTTGTCGTTTTAGCGTTTTTAGCTCGTCAGTTTTTAGATGTTTTAATTTTAAATTCTTGTACTATTTTTTATTTGTGAGTATGTTATGAGCACTAAGGTTTATACCAGCACTTCGCCTGCGCGTCTTTTATTGGTTGACGACCATCCGATGTTACGCCGAGGTATCTCTGAATTGTTGAGTCTCGAAGATGATGTGAAAGTCGTGGGTGAAGCGAGCAACGGTCAAGAAGCACTGGTATTTTTAGAAAGCAATGAGGTAGATTTGGTGATACTGGATCATAAAATGCCAGTACTCACTGGTATCGATACTTTAAGGGAGATAAAAGCCAGAAATATCAGCACCAAGACGGTATTGTTTACGGTTTCTGATAGCGGTGAAGACGTACAAGAAGCGTTAAAATTAGGCGTCGATGGCTACCTATTAAAAGATATGGAGCCAGAATTAATCATTGTGGATATTAGAAAAGTGTTGCGCGGCGAGCTGGTTATTAGTCCAAATCTGGCCTCGATATTGGCACAGACTTTACGCACGCCAAGTATTGAAGACATTGCAAGCAACTTAACCAGCAGAGAGCTACAAGTGATTCAAATGATCGCTGAAGGGTTGAGTAATAAAATGATTGCCAATAAGTTGGATATTGCAGAATCTACCGTCAAGGTGCACGTGAAGCATATTTTAAATAAAACTGGTCTGCGGACGCGGGTAGAAGCGGCAGTATGGACGGTGAACCATTTATCGAAGTAGCGATCTTTTAAAATAATGGTAATTTAGGTAAAAGTAATTAGGGCGTGTCCTAAAGTTTTCTTGAACTTCCTTAAAAACCCGTCTAACACAATGCTAGATGGGTTTTTTATTGTTGATTTAAGAAGCAGATAGTCTGAATGCTTAGTTTTGATTTTCAGCAGCAATCTGCCGATCGACCGATGACATTTTGTATTCATCACCAAAGGCACCTTCAGGCTCTTTTAACCAGAAGAAACAGAGTACCCAAGCAAGAAACGCACCTATAGCAATAATAAAGAAGAATTGATTTGGTTCAACCAAAGTAAATATAAACAAGTAAAATACCGCGCCAACGTTACCATAAGCACCCGCCATGCCAGATATTTGACCCGTTAAGCGGCGTTTAATCGACGGAATGATACCAAAGGTTGCGCCTTCTGCACCTTGTACAAACACGGAGCATAGAATAGTAAAGACGACAGCGATAAATAGTGGCCACTCTGCATTGAGTAACCCCATCAACCCAAATCCAATACCAATGCCAAACATATATATCAACATCACCAAGCGACGATTACCAACTTTATCGGATATATAACCGCCAAGTGGCCGCGCCCATAAGTTAACGAAAGCAAAAGTCGAGGCGACCAATCCTGCGACCGTAGGGTCGAGTTTCCAAGTGGCAGCAAAGAACATCGGCAACATAGAAACCACTGCCAACTCTGCGCCAAAGTTGGCAAAATAGGTAACATTTAGCGCAGCAACCGAGCTAAAGGGGTATTTATCATCTTCGGGAATACCAGCTTTGAGTATAGGCGCGTTGACACTAATGGCTTTATAGATTTGATAAATAACCACCACAGCGATAAGAATATAAAAGCCCCAAGCCCCTGCTTCGCTCAGAAATCCCATGTTTTTTGTACGATAAACCAATACCCCCAACACGCCGGATAAAGGAATAATAAACAAGCAATATAACCATAAGTCTTTCCAAGTAGAGACCTCTAACGCGCCTGCTTTTCGGGCTTTTTGGTGGGTATCTTCTGTCGGGCCATCGGTGATTAAAAACCAATAGGCAACTCCATAAGCCGCCATCATTAAGCCAGATAGGGCGATAGCCCAGCGCCAACCATCGTCGCCGCCAAAGAACTGTAAGGCAACCGTGGGAATGGTAATCGCTGCCGCCGCTGAACCAAAGTTACCCCAACCTGCATAAAAGCCTTCGGCAAAACCAATGTCTTTGGGTTTGAACCACAATGCGGTCATATGAATGCCGACGACGAAACCTGCACCAACGATAGACATAAATAAACGCGCCACGAACAACTGCATGGCGGAATGACCAAAAGCAAAGAACCACGTCGGTATCGCCATGATTACCATGAGTATAGAAAAAACACGCCGAGGACCAAAGCGATCCAGCGCCATGCCAACCACCACGCGCCCTGGGATAGTCAAGGCGACGTTGGCAATGAGAAATAATTTGATATGTTCAGAAGTTAGGTAGCTTTCAGCCTCTAGCATTGACGTTGCTAGGGGCGCCATATTGAACCAGACATAAAAAGTCAGGAAAAAAGCAATCCACGTATAGTGAAGGGCTCTTATATCACGGCGTTCAACCTCAAGTAGCTCTTTTGCATGCATGGTAAGTATTCTCCACCGTAAAACGTAATCGTTTAGATGGAATCAATGTAGCAACCAATAAGGCAGGCAACCATTAGGCGAAAGCAGTATGAGTTCTACTTTTAGTACTACTTAATAGGCATTAAAGCGTTACTTTATAGGTTTATTTGTCAATCACCGTCAAAAACACAACGCAGTAGCCAAACACTCTAAAAAGTGTTAAGTTGTACAAATGATAATTATTATCATTAATGGTCGTCAATAAAACCATCATCCACAAACCTCATCAAATGAGTGAAGGAGTTACTATGAGTAACACATCAAATTCAACGACTAAAAACCCAGTCATCCCAAGCCACTGGAAAATAAAACGTTCCACCCATTTCTTTACCAAAGATAAAGTGCCCAAAGCCTTGTTGACCCATCACAATACAGCGGAAGGGGTTTACGGCCAAATTTGTGTCATGCAAGGCACGGTTACCTTTTATGGTTTTGCGGATGAAGCCGCGACTGAACCCGAAAAAACCGTGGTCATTGAAGCAGGACAATTTGCTGTCAGTCCACCTCAATATTGGCACCGTGTCGAATTAAGTGATGATGCGCAGTTCAATATTAACTTTTGGACAGAAGGTGATACCGGCAATAAATCGATGTTTAATAGCTCAAAAATCCACAGTAAACCTATCGAAAAACTATTCGATAAAACAGAAGATTCTTAATCTTGCTTAAGATGTAAGCTAGGATTGATGTATTGAACACCAGTTCAAATAGCGGCTTGGCCAATAATGAACGGTGGCGTTTATGATAAAAATGTAAAAAGTAAAAATAACTCTTAATATTCATTTAATATGAATGTTACTATGTTTCCAGTTTGATGCTAGATGTAAATATTCATCCGTAAATAGCATCAAGTGAGTTTGTTTATTCAATCAATAATAAGCGATAAAGTCTATTTATTTGGCACAGTATTACGTTTAATCCCAGCGGCAATACACGGTGCTTTTTTAAAGTTTTAAGACAGTGAATAGATCTATATCAACGGGCAGCGTTATGGTTGAATTTTAGAAGCATAATTGCATTTTTAAACATTCATTTTAAATACATCTTTAAGGTGTTCAATATATCTAGCCAATAGGAGCAAGATATGGGCGAGTATAAGAAGTATTGGTTCGGCTTACTTGCCGTCCTCATTATTACCTTTACCTTTCTAGGCTGGGGCGGTGTAGAAATCTATCGTACCGCGCCCCCTATACCTGATCAGTATATCGACACTACTGGAAAGGTTTTAATCACAGAAGAAGATATTTTGGACGGTCAGTCTGCGTGGCAGCGTACTGGCGGTCAACAGCTGGGTTCCGTACTGGGTCACGGTGCTTATCAAGCCCCTGACTGGACAGCGGACTGGCTGCACAGAGAGCTTGTGGCTTGGTTGGATATCAGAGCAGAAGAGCTATATGGTCGTGATTTTGCTACCGCAACCGACGATCAAAAAGCAGTGCTAAATGCGCAGTTGAAAAAAGAATATCGTGGTAGTAGCGTCAATGATAAAGACCAAGTGGTGTTATCTGATACTCGGATCGCCGCGATGAATGAGATTGCACCTTACTATATCGGCTTGTATGGTAATGAGCCGTCATTGCAAAAGTCGCGTGAAAACTTTGCGATGAAAAACAACACCTTGCCAAATCTTGAGGACAGACAAAAGCTAACTAACTTTTTCTTTTGGACCACTTGGATGGCGTCTACTAACCGTCCTGGTACTGATGCGACGTATACCAATAACTGGCCACACGAGCCATTAATTGACAACGTCCCGACATCAGAAAACATCATGTGGTCTATCGCTAGTGTGGTGTTCTTAATTGCAGGGGTAGGTTTCCTAATCTGGGGTTGGTCTTTCTTACGTAAAGAAGAAGAGGTGAAGCAAGTAACACCCGATGCGGATCCATTAACCAAAATAGCGTTAACACCCTCACAAAAAGCGTTGGCAAAATATGGGGTTTTAGTCGTCGCACTGTTCGTCTTTCAGGTGTTTATTGGTGGCTTTGTGGCGCATTATACCGTTGAAGGACAAGAGTTTTATGGTATTCCCGTTGCTGACTTCTTCCCTTATTCACTAGTACGTACGTGGCATATTCAGGCCGCATTATTTTGGATTGCCACCGCATTCTTAACGGCGGGGCTATTCTTGACCCCATTTATCAATGGCGGTAAAGACCCTAAATATCAAAAATTAGGCGTTGATATACTGTGGTTCGCGCTCATTATCGTGGTCGTTGGTTCGTTCGTTAGCCAATACTTTGCCATTGCTGGCATCATGCCAGCGAAATATAATTTCTGGTTTGGTCATCAAGGCTATGAATTTATTGACCTTGGTCGCTTCTGGCAGATTTTAAAATGGGTCGGTATTTTATTCTGGTTGGTATTAATGACCCGTGGTTGTTTACCAGCATTTAAACAAAAAGGTGGTGATAAAAACCTATTAGCGATATTCTTTGCTTCTGTGGTTTGCGTCGGTTTATTCTACGGTGCAGGCTTGTTCTATGGTGAGCGTACGCACTTAACCATCATGGAATACTGGCGCTGGTGGGTGGTACACTTATGGGTAGAGGGCTTCTTTGAAGTATTTGCTACTGTATCGCTTGCCTTTATTTTCTATAACTTAGGTTTGGTAAATAAAAAGATTGCTACTGGTTCCGCGATTGCTTCTGCGGCACTATTTATGCTCGGCGGTGTACCCGGTACTTTCCATCACCTGTATTACTCTGGTACCACCACGCCAGTGATGGCAATCGGTGCCTCATTCAGTGCGCTAGAAGTTGTACCATTAGTCGTATTGGGTTATGAAGGTTATGAGCATTGGTCTATGCAGCGTCAAGCGCCGTGGATGAACAAACTCAAATGGCCTATCATGTGTTTCGTTGCCGTTGCCTTCTGGAATATGTTGGGTGCAGGTGTACTCGGATTTATGATTAACCCGCCGGTGTCATTGTTCTATCTGCAAGGGTTGAATACCACGGCTGCTCACTCTCATGCTGCATTATTCGGAGTTTATGGATTCTTAGCGATTGGTTTTATCTTACTGGTCATGCGTTATATTCGTCCAGATTATATCTTTAATGAAAAACTCATTAAAACCGGATTTTGGGCGCTAAATATAGGCTTGGTATTGATGCTTGCGACCAGCTTATTACCGATTGGTATTTACCAAGCGTATGCGTCTATGACTGAAGGCCTATGGTACGCTCGTAGTGAAGGCTTCTTACAACAAGACTTCTTACAAACACTACGCTGGATTCGCACCTTTGCTGACGTTATCTTTATCGTTGGGGCTGTTTGTGTGGCGTTACAGGTGGTTAAGTTTGCTTTTGCCAAACCATCACATGCAAACTACAAGCCTGACAGTTCTGTAAATGACTAACCTATAAATGATTAGCTTGTGAATAGACCTCTTGCAAAAGTCATAGGTTTAGCTCGAAATTAATGATACCAGCAAACAGCTTCATTCTAAGATCATAGCGCTGACGACGGTTACGATATTTATGAGCCACGATTTTGAACAACTTGATTAAGCCTATTTTGTGCTCAACCACAATACGGAACTTTGCCAGATAGTGATTGGCCTGTTTGCATATCTCCAGTAACTGACCACCACGTGGCTTTTTAAAAGGGGTGAAGGTTTGCTTATGTAGCTTTGCTATACCCTGATAACCACTATCTGCTAGTAATTTAGCATTGTCAGGAAGCCAATCAGGACAAGTATCTTTATACAGCTTAAAATCGTGGATTGACCCTTTGCAGGTTTGCACATCAAGTATCAACCCTGTTTGCCAATGAACGATAACCTGCGCTTTCAAGGTGTGTTGTTTTTTCTTACCGCTATAGTAGTCGCTTTGGTTTTTTTTGGACGCTCAATTGGGGTTTCGGTCGCATCAACAATGACGACGCTCCAATTGATGTCATCATCGACGCGACTAGGGAGCTTTTTGGGCAATTCAAACTTGCCAGAGTCAATCAGTGTGTCTTCTACTTTACGGATGATACGGCTAGCAGAAGACTCATGAATACCAAAGTCCATACTGATATGATAAAGCGTGCGGTATTCACGCCAATAAGTCAGGGCTAGTAGTATCTGCTCCTTAAGACTGAGCAAGCTTGGTCTGCCTGATTTGGTTTTAGATGCTTCATGCTCTTGCATGGCCTCAAGCATGTCATAAAAGGTGGCTTTATGAATGCCTGTATAGCGTTTAAAACCTGCGTCACTTTGTTTGAGTAGCTTATCTATGTTTGGCATGGTTCCTAAAAAGTTATGAGTGTCTTCTTATTTTAATTCCCTTTGCTACTTTTGCAAGAGGTCTAATAACTAACAAGCTAGTGATTAAAGTATTCATTAATAAAATATCGTAAAAGTAAAAGTCCTGCTAAATGCAGGGCTTTTTATTGGGCAATCAATATTAGTCGATAGGGCGTGCTGAATATTTGATCATGGCACCGACAGCTAATTTTTAGGATTTTCGGCAGCATTGATGGTTTGTTGGACAATTTGTTTGATATGCATAAAATCTGCATGGCGGACGTCTTTGCCGCTGGTACAAAAAATAACCAGCTCAGCAATATTGCGCGCATGATCGCCCACACGCTCGAGGGCGCGCAATACCCATAATATATTAATCACCTTTGACACATGGCGATTGTCTTCCATAATATAAGTCATCAGTGAGCGCGTGGCGGACTGATATTCTTCATCGACTGCTGTATCGCTTTGCAACACCGAAAATGCTTGCTGCGTATTCATATAAGAAAATGCCTCAATAGCGTTAAGCAGCATTAAGCGCACCTGATTGGATAAATGCTGAACCTCCGAACAGCCTTTTGGTGAGACGCCATCTTCAAGCAATTGGCATGCCATGCGGGCTATTTTTTCAGCCTCATCGCCGACACGCTCAAAGTCGACGATACCTTTACTGAGCGCCATGACCAAGCGCAAATCGTTGGCGGTCGGCTGACGCTTAGCAACCAATAAAATAATTTGTTCATCAATTTTAATTTCTAACTGATTGATAAGATCATCATCAGCAATGACTTTTTTGGCCGTCACCTCATCGGCTGCTATCAAAGCACGGGTTGCGACCATGACTTGCTCTGCTGCCATGCGTCCCATTTGCATAAACAAATCAACAACCTCATGTAGCTCATTATCAAAACTCTTTGATAAATGCTTTTGCGTAATCAGCATCGTCGTTCCCTCAATGGTCTTGCTGTTAATGATAAAAAATATTAATAACTATCAATGACCACCAATAGCTATCAATGACTGTTCGTAATTATCAAGTCGTAATTATCGAGTCGTAGTTATCAAGCACGCCTATCACTCAACACTGCCTCAACCATAACGACCGGTAATATAATCTTCAGTCGCCTTTTGCGAGGGGTTGGTAAATATCTGATCGGTTTCACCCATCTCTACCATGTCACCCAAATACATATAAGCGGTATAGTCAGAGACGCGCGCCGCTTGCTGCATGTTGTGGGTTACGATAGCAATCGTATAGTCATTCTTTAAGTCGGTAATCAGATCTTCAATTGCTCCTGTAGAGAGCGGATCAAGCGCTGAGGTTGGCTCATCTAATAACAATACTTCAGGTTTTGTTGCCACCCCGCGAGCGATACACAGCCGTTGTTGTTGACCACCGGATAACGACAGTCCTGATGCACGAAGTTTGTCTTTTACTTCAGGCCATAACGCCGCCTTTTTGAGCGCCCATTCGACACGATTATCCATCTCAGCTTTGCTCAGCTTTTCGTATAGACGCACGCCAAACGCCACATTGTCATAGATGGACATCGGAAACGGTGTGGGTTTTTGAAAGACCATACCCACCCGCGCGCGCAGTAAATTAACGTCCATCTCCTTTGCCAAAATATTATTGCCATCAAGGGTTATTTGACCTTCAGCATGCATGCTCGGATACAAATCATACATACGGTTAAATGTACGCAATAGGGTTGACTTACCGCAGCCCGACGGACCGATAAAAGCGGTTACCTTTTTTTCTGGTATATCGATGTTGATGTTTTTTAGGGCTTTAAAATTACCATAATAAAAATTTAAATCTCGAATGGTTATTTTGGCAGCAGGCATATTCTGAGGGATATCTGCCACCGTTTGCTGGGTCAAAAAAGCACTGTCTGGCTGTTGTTGTTTATTATTAGCCATTGATTCATCAAATAAGCGGTGTTTAATGGTGTTTTTATGGGTTGGCTTAAGCGCTTTTCTCTTTAAAACATCCGTCATAATCATATCCAATTATTTTAAATCCAGTTAAGTTAATATGTGAGTTATCGTGCGGTTCAATGACATGATCTATCTGCCATAATCTTTACCACCGACAAAGCGCGCGATAATATTGACCAGTAATACGGTAGCGGTAATCAGTAAAGCTGCCGCCCAAGCCAGTGCATGCCAGTTGTCATAAGGGCTCATGGCAAACTGATAAATGGTATTTGGCAAGTTCGCCATTGGCCCGCTCATGTCGGTACTAAAGTATTGATTGTTTAATGCGGTAAATAGTAAGGGCGCGGTTTCGCCAGTAATACGGGCAAACGCTAGCAGTACACCTGTGGTCAGCCCTGCTTTGGCGGCTTTGAGCGTGACGGTAGTTATCAACTTCCATTTTGGCGTGCCGAGGGCATAGGCCGCTTCACGTAATGTATTAGGCACAAGATTGAGCATGTTCTCCGTGGTACGGACGACAATCGGAATGACAATCAAGGCTAGGGCGACTGCACCGGCCCAACCTGAGAAACTTTGACCTTTAACCATTAACGCATATACAAACAGACCAATAACGATGGATGGCGCAGACAGTAAAATGTCGTTTAAAAATCGGGTGACTTTGCCAAGTAAGCTGCCATGCGAAAACTCCGCTAAATAAATACCTGCCATCATTCCTATCGGTGTACCAATTGCCAATCCTGATAGTGCTAACATCGCTGAACCAATAATGGCGTTACGTAATCCACCATCACTCATGGGCGGCGGTGTATCGGCCATAAATACTGGCATCTCGATTAAACCTTGAAAACCTTCAATCAACAGCGTCATCAGAATCCAAACCAGCCAAAACAAACCAAAGGCAATCGCTGATATGGCAAAACCAAGTCCCAATCTATTGATAAGGCGACGCTTATGATACAGATGCTTGTTATAGCGGTCCTCAAAGCGTAAATCAGGCTGGCTAGTTGGGGCCGTATCAGTCGTGACAGTCGCTAAAGTCATCAGGCGTTTGTCCTTTTTTGGTCGAAGGGTTGGATCAAGTGGTTGGTCAAAATAATTACTTCATAACAGCGCGCTAACGCTACTTAATGACCGGCTTTTTGGTCAATACGCATGAGCATTAGCTTAGATATAGACAAAACAATAAAGGTAATCACAAACAAGATTAAGCCCAAATGTAGTAATGACGCTAAGTGCAATTCACTGGATGCTTCGGCAAATTCATTAGCGAGTGCCGAGGTAATCGTCACACCAGAGGTAAACAGACTTGGGCTGATATTAAAGGCGTTGCCAATCAAGAAAGTCACTGCCATCGTCTCGCCCAAAGCCCGTCCAAGACCCAAAATCACCCCGCCAACTACGCCAGCTTTGGTATAAGGCAGTATAATTTTGAACATCACTTCCCACGTCGTCGCACCCATGCCGTAGGCGGATTCTTTTAATAGATCGGGGACCACAGAAAATACATCACGCATCGTGGCGGCAATAAACGGAATGATCATAATCGCCAGCACCAACGAGGCGGTAAACATGCCAAGGCCCATTGGTGCGCCAGTAAATACCTTACCGATAATCGGCAGCGTACCGATGTTTTCAATGAGCCATGGCTGAATATGCTCGCTAAAATAAGGCGCAAACACAAACAATCCCCACATCCCATAAATGATAGACGGGATTCCTGCCAACAGCTCAATAGCAATTCCCAACGGCTTCTTTAAAAAGGTAGGGCATAGCTCAGTTAAAAAGATAGCGATACCGAAGCTGACTGGAACGGCAATACAGATAGCGATAAGGGAGGTGACCAGCGTCCCATAAATGGGTGCGAGTGCACCGTATTTATCATTGACCGTATCCCAGTTATTGCTAGTATAAAAGCCCAGTCCGAACTCAGTGATACTCGGCCAAGCGCCTACGATTAAGGAGAGCAAAATACCGCCAAGCGATAATAGAACCAAAATTGCAAATGCTTTAGTGGTGTTTACAAAGAGGACGTCGTAGCGTTTTTGTTTTGCCAATTGACGGGTTAGGTCTACCATAAAAGCCTCGATAATCTGATACGCTTGTTTTAGGACTGGGGGATAAATGAAATAATAACGGTCTTAATTATTCATCTAGTTTTGACGATAAATAGGCTGACCTTCGCTATCGACCACTTCGTTCCATTTTGCTTTAAATAAGGCTACGGCAGTATCAGGAAACGGTACATAATCAAGCGCCATTGCATCGTCGTCACCTTGGGCATAAGCCCAGTCAAAGAACTTTAATACGCCAGCGACTTGTTTGGCATCTTGCGGCTGCTTATGGACTAAGATAAAAGTAGCAGCGGCGATTGGCCATGCTTGTGCGGTTTCAGAGTTGGTGATGACTTTGTAAAACCCTTCTTGCTGTGACCAATCGATGTCGCCTGCGGCAGCAAAGGTTTTGGCAGAAGGCTGTACCACATTGCCAGCGGCGTTTTTCAGGGCGACGTGAGACATACCGTTTTGTGTCGCATAAGCATATTCAACATAGCCGATTGAATTTTTCATACGCGTGACGTAGCTCGATACACCCTCATTGCCTTTACCGCCTGCACCAGTTGCTGAGGTTGGCCATTTAACGGTCTTATCGACACCCACACTATCTTGCCAATCGTTTGATACCTTTGCCAAATAGTCAGTGAAGTTAAACGTCGTACCAGAACCGTCTGAGCGAAATACCGTGGTAATGGCCGCATCAGGAAGCGTTAAATCTGGGTTCATAGCAGCGATGGCAGGATCATTCCATTTGCTGATTTTGCCAAGATAGATCTCAGCGAGCATTTTGCCGTCGAGCTTTAACTGACCGGGCTTAATGCCGTCGATGTTAACGATAGGCACTACGCCACCAATCACAGTTGGGAATTGAATCAAACCAGCCTCATTTAACTCTTCTGGTGTCATTGGTGCATCAGACGCCCCAAAATCTACGGTTTTCGCAACGATTTGTTTGATACCGCCAGATGAGCCAATAGACTGATAATTCACTTGACCACCGGTGGCTTTATGGTAGGCATCTGACCACTTAGCATAGATAGGCTGCGGAAAAGAAGCACCAGCACCAGTAATATTCATGGATATGTTTTCAGCTGAGCTAGCATTAGCGTCGCTGCTAGTAGACGTGGTTGAAGGCGCTGCTGTGGCAGATTCGTTGGTTTTATCGCTCTTGTTGTTACTGGTCGTTTGATTACAAGCGGCTAATGCCAACGTGCTAGCGATTGCGACTGCTATGAATGAATAACGCATTATTTCTCCTAAAAAGTAATCACATTTAAGTATTGGGTATTTATAAATAACAATGTCGATGTTTCTGGATATGGTTTTACTAAAATATTTCGCTGCAATGATGCTTGGTGGTCAGTGAGCACATTGTGCCGAGCAAATATGACAGTTTGATGAAATAAGGTATTTTTATAAAAAAATTATAGCCATAGCGCGGTATCGTTTTTAAAACGACTCCACCATATTTAAAAAACTACCTATTAAAGGTAAAAGAGAAGTTATAGTTAGAGAGTTTAGTTAGAGCTCTTTAGGCAATAGGATTAATGTCATCAAACTGTCATAATTACCGTGTTTAATAAGTAGACGCTGGCAAGTGCTTAGTGCCTTTTTATTTCCTATTTCTTTGTATTTAAAACAACAAGGCTGGGGTATGCAGAATAAGCAGATTTTGATTGTTGAAGATGAGCCTGCGATTCGTGAAATGGTTATGATGACGCTAGAGATGGCAGGCTTTGCAGGTTTACAAGCGGCTGACATCAAAGAGGCGCATCAGCAAGTTGTTGATCACCGTCCTGCGCTGATTTTGCTAGATTGGATGTTACCAGGAGATAAAAGTGGCATTGATTTTTGCCGCATGCTAAAAAGTGATGAGATGCTTGCTGAGATACCGGTTATTATGCTGACGGCCAAAAGTGAAGAGGATAGTAAGGTTCACGGCCTTGATGCTGGCGCTGATGATTATATGACAAAACCTTTTTCAACCCGTGAATTAATTTCAAGAATCAAGGCGGTGTTACGCCGTAGTAGTGCGTTGAGTGCTGATAAACCTATCGAAATAGGCAAGCTTAGCTTAGACCCTAAAAGCCAGCGCGTTATAGCTAATGAAAAGGTCATTGATATCGGTCCAACAGAATATCGATTATTGGCGTTTTTGATGAGCCATCCTGAACGTGCCTATACGCGTGCACAACTGCTCGATCAGGTTTGGGGCGGTAACGTTTATATTGAAGATCGCACCATTGATGTGCATATCAGGCGTTTACGTAAGTTATTAAAACCTTATGACTGTCATACATTGATCCAAACCGTTCGCGGTACTGGTTATCGCTTGTCTAATCTAGCAGAGTAGTTTTAAGGGTATTTAAAAATTGGCATATAGTTGAAATACTTTAAAACCGCTACTATACCTGCAGTAAGTGATGTATCGATTTTTTTCACTGACTATATCAAGTGAAACGTAGCAGATAGCGATAAGGATAATAGATGGATATGATAACCCTTGGGGAAAATAACCAGCAAAGCAGCCAACAGCAATCTTCTCAGCAAAGTACTACCGATCAACTTAAGAAAATTAGAAGTGCCTTACGCGCCCTACGAGATGCGGTGATTTTGCTCAATGACGATGACGGTCTGGAATGGTGGAATCAGGCAGCAGAGGACCTATTATTATTACAGTCGTCACATCATGGCAAAAGCATTTTTGATTTTATTGATGTTCCTGAATTTAGACAATACTATGAGTCCAAGGTGACACCTAATGATGGTGTCCACCTAGTGTCGTGGCAAGATTCTAACCGTTATTTGAAGTGTGAGCTGACACCTTTTGGTGACGAAAAGCTACTGATTATTTATGACGTGACCCGCTTACAACATTTAGAGCAAATGCGCCGTGACTTTGTGGCAAATGTCTCTCATGAGCTACGAACGCCTTTGACCGTACTGATGGGCTATCTGGAAAACTTCTCAGATCAGCCAGATATGCCACCGCAGTGGCAACGCGGCTTTGAGCTCATGACTCAGCAGACGGCTCGCATGAATAGAGTGGTGAATGATTTATTGCTGCTGTCTCGTATCGAGATCGAAGAGACGCATGAGCTGCATTATATTGATATGACCAAGCTGCTGACTCACGTTTATGATGATGCGCAGGCTTATAATCAAGAATATGAACACAGCATTCATTTACAGATAGACACTTATGACGGTCTCTATGGTTCGGAGATGTATTTAAATAGTGCATTATCTAATCTGGTCATTAACGCCATAAAATATACGCCGAAAGAGGGCAATATTGTTATCAGCTGGACCAAGACGTCAGCAGGGTGTCAGTTTTCAGTCACAGACGATGGTCTTGGTATTGCTCCGCAGCATGTCGCACGTTTGACCGAACGTTTTTATCGAGTGGATAGTGGGCGCAGTCGTGAGACAGGCGGTACAGGATTGGGGCTGGCAATTGTGAAGCATGTTCTCTATCAATATGATACGGTTTTGCAAATTGAATCGTCAGAGGGTCAGGGCTCAACATTCAGCGCGGTGTTTCCAGCTGTTCATATTTGCTGTGCTTCTATAGATTGATGCTACTTGTCAAAAGGTGGACTCTATTCATGCAAACTTATACCAAACCCAAAAAGTACGATTAGTCATGTCAAACTCGTAAAGGTTTTAAAGAAATTTTCAGACACAAAAAAACCTCAAACAAAGTTATGTTTGAGGCGAAACTTGTTTAAACTCGAAAGTTTAAATTCGTTTTAAATATGGCGCAGCGGACGGGACTCGAACCCGCGACCCCCGGCGTGACAGGCTAGAACCACCAAACTTCATTATTATATATTAATGTACAGTAACCTACAAAGCCATATATGGCAAGAGATTAACGATTTCCTTACTAATGACATTTAGCATACATTTAAGTATTTTACTGAGTATATTTATAATATTTTGGTCACTAAAAAT